>JBKCTJ010000107.1:0-8803 GCA_046318875.1 Pseudobdellovibrionaceae bacterium
CACAGATGCCTCTGGCCAAAACACAAGGGGCCAAATTGATCTCTGGTCTCAAGTCGAAAACGATATTTGGCTCATCGACTACAAATCGGGCTTCGGAACCAATACAGATGCCTACGAAAGCCAACTCAATTTCTACGAAGCAGCCCTCAGAAAAATCCTAAACTTCCAAGGCAAAATACACAAAGTGATCATCCAAATCGAACAACAAAAATTAAAAATCATTTAGCAGTCGGTTTACAAAATGCATTGCATAATGGATTTGAATTCACTTTAAAAAAGCAAAAACCAAGGTCAGGAACAACGTTTTTGCTTGGCTCGTAGCCTTCTTCCAAATGGCGTTTTGATGAAATGTTGATGGAATGATGATTGACTGAAATGAAAAAGTATTAGGCAATGAAAGCTCATCCAAATGGGGGGTTTCATGAAAAGTCTTTTTTCGATTTTAAAATTATCGTTCACATCATATGTTCTCCTTTTCAATTTTCAATTGGCCCAAGCCCAAATTGTCTTGAATGCGAGCCCTGGAAGTTTGAATTTTGATCAGTATGTAGGGCAGTCTCAGACACGGTATTCCAATGTTTACATCAATATTTACGATGAAGGATCTGTGAATTTGAATGTGAATTCGTCATGCGGCAGTGATTACCGAGTAGGCAGTTCTTGCGGCGGAATGTACTGGAATATGGGATCTTGTAACATTCGTGTTGAATTTTCACCCAAAACACCAGGAACAAGCTCATGTTATGTGCGAGTGAATGGTTTTCCTTCGGGCTACACTGATGTTTACGTCACAGGACGAGCTACTAAAAAATAAAATCCTTAATTCGGCGCAAGCTAACAGAGCAGAGTTTTCACTGAATTTTTGCTCTAGTTTTTCTTGGCTTCAATGAACTTTCTACGTATCGTAGACAAACGAAACTTTCTACCTATCGTAGAAAAACGAAAAGGACACTCACCATGGAATTTAATAAAAATAACGAAATTACTTTTCCACCTTCAGAAGCTCACCTCAACGGTCCTTTATTTATAAATTTCTTAAAGACTTTCGAAGAAGCTGCAGAGCTGATCAAATGTGATCAAAACGTTCGCGAACGTCTGAAGCGTCCTAGAAAATCTGTGACTGTGGCAATCCCCGTTCGAATGGATGACAACAAAGTCAAAGTCTTCACAGGATACCGTGTTCAGTATTCTCCAACACTGGGACCTTACAAAGGTGGCATTCGTTATCATCAAAACGTAGATCTTCCAGAAGTTGTGGGACTTGCGGCTTTGATGACTTTTAAAAATTCCGTATTAGGTCTTCCCCTTGGCGGCGCAAAAGGTGGAGTCGCTGTTGATCCAACCAAATTATCCCGTTCAGAAAAACAAAGCTTAACACGCAGATACGCATCTGAAATTGCATCTTTTATTGGTCCAACCCGGGATATTCCAGCTCCAGATGTAGGAACAGATCCCCAGACCATGGCTTGGTTTATGGATACTTATTCTCAAGAACAAGGCGGCTATGCACAACCTGGTGTTGTGACAGGAAAGCCAATCGAAATCGGCGGTTCATTGGGACGAAATCATGCCACGGGTTTAGGTGTGGTCTATGTTGCAGAGAAATGTTTTGAAAAAAAGGGCATGGAATTTCGCGGAGCTAGAATTGCGATTCAAGGTTACGGAAATGTCGGTTCATTTGCTGCACAATTTGCTTTTGAACGTGGTGCAAAAATTATTGCAGTCAGCGATGTCAGCGGCGCCATCTTTAGTGGCGATGGGTTAAACATTACGCATGTGAATGAGTATATTCACGAAAATAAAGTTTTAAAAGGCTATCCAAAAGCACAACACATCACGAATGAAGAATTGCTGACTTTGGAATGCGATGCTTTATTCCCCTGTGCCCTCGAAGGGCAAATTGATGTGCACAATGCTGAAAAAATCCGAGCAAAAATCATCGTTGAAGGAGCAAATGGTCCGACAACAATGCAAGCAACGAAAATTTTACATCAACGTGGTGTTTTCGTCGCTCCAGATTTAATTGCTAATGGTGGCGGAGTTATCGTCAGCTACTTCGAATGGGTTCAAGACATTATGTCTTTCTTTTGGGATGAAGATGAAGTCAATGGTCGTTTAAAAACCATCATCACAAAAGCATTTGAAACGGGATACAAATTCGCCAATGAAAAACAAGTGGACATGAGACAATCTGCCATGGCTGTTGCTGTTCAACGTTTGGAAAAAGCAATGTTGTTGCGCGGATTATATCCAAGGTAATTTTTTATTAAACCTTGGCTGTATTTACCCACCCATTTTGCCCATGATCTTTCCGAATTAACCCTGCCTTTGCTTTCACGACTGCTGGGGTTTAGATCCATAAAATCTCCTCAGCTCGAAAGAAAAATCAAAGGCCTGGTGTTTCAAAATCCTTTCGGACTGGCTGGCGGAGTCGATAAAAATGCCAAGAATGTTTTATCATGGCAGCGCCTTGGCTGTGGATTTGTCGAAATTGGAACTATCACTCCCGAGGCTCAGTCCCCAAATCCTGGTCAAATTTTATTGCGGGACATTCCCAATTCATCGCTGTGGAATAAAATGGGATTTCCCAATGATGGTTCAGATGTTATTTTTGATCGCCTTCAACAAGTCCGCTCTGAAATTCAAGTTCCACTGTTTATCAATATCGGCAAAGGACGAGAAACTGCCATTGATGCCGCCACGGAAGATTATTTGAAAGGCGTGCGTAAATTTTTTCATTTAGCAGATGCCATGGTGGTGAACATTTCTTCCCCGAATACTCAAAACTTAAGACATCTTCAAAGCAAAGAATTTTTAGAACCACTTCTACGGTCCGTTCATCAAGAAATGATCACTTTGTTCTCGAAGACTAAAGAAACTTCGCGTAAGCCACTTTTTTTAATCAAATTAAGCCCTGATTTAAGTGCTGATCAAATGACAGATTTTATTTCTACTGCAAAAAAATATGTCGACGGCTTCATCCTGACAAACACCACAACTTTCCGAGAAGCTTCGTCAAAACTTCCAGTTGAAGGCGGAGTTTCTGGAAAATTACTGCAGACCCAAGCTGAAAATGCGCTCCGACAGTTGATCACAAATCTGGGCTCTGATCGTAAAAACTTCCTGATTGTTTCCGTTGGTGGCGTCATGAATCCCAAAGATGCACTGAAACGCCTGGAAATGGGCGCAGATTTGATACAAGTTTACGCTGGGTTAATCTATTATGGCCCGACTCTCTTTCAAGATTGCTGTCGTCAGATGGAAGTGATTTAATATCAGATGTGGTAGTCTCAAAAAAAGCATTTTGGATTCCGGTTTCGGCAGGAATCATTCGGAAAGATAATCTTCTGCTGGTTGGACAGCGACCGGAAAATAATTCCCTTGCAGGACTGTGGGAATTTCCCGGCGGGAAAATTGAGTCAGGTGAATCACCAGATCAAGCTTTAGCCCGAGAGTTACATGAGGAATTGGGGATTGAAGCCACCATTGGTGATTTGAAAATTTCTTGCACACATTCTTTTGGCGAAGTGAATATTTTGATTCTTTTCTATGAAGTGAAATATTGGAAAGGCGAACCCAAAGCCAAGCACCATATGAAACTGGAATGGGTCACTCCGGAAGAATTAACTCAAAGAAAAATACCAGATGCGAATAAAAAAATTCTAGATAAAATTTATGCGAAACTGAATATCCCATGGCCAAAGTCAACCTCGTAAGCCTTGGTCACCACCACGATAATTTTTGGAAACTAGCAAAATCATTGAAAAGCAGATCCATTGATTTGCGAATTTGGCTGAGCCGAAGTGATGCTCTTGATGATCTAGAAGTTTCTACCAATGATTTTGAAGTTCTAACGCCTTTTAAAAAACGAACAGTGAAAGAAATTTCAGAGTCCCTGCTTCGAATCACCGTTTTACCCACGGAAGTTTTTCATGTTCATTTAGGAGCCAATCTAGATGTCTGTGATCATTTGTTCTATCAAGCATTAAAGCTGCTGCCTCAGCATCGAGTGATTTTGCATCTGACTGATTCCTTGATTTACAACATCCGCCATCATTCCTTAAACCAAATCAGTGTGAACCAATTAAATCACTTTCGTTTTTGGGAACGGGTGACCAGTTTTTTTTGTTACGGGACGAAGGCCATCACTGTGGAAAATTATTCCCAACTGGTGTGGTTACATCAAAGCATTCGCAATAGACAAAAAAATCAAAGAATGATTTTACCACCTTTGATTCAAACGCATCGCAACCCCAACTTTGAAACTGAACCGACATCGATTTATTTTGATCTAGTCTCTCGTGATGAAAACACAGCGAAAATTCAAACACTTTGCATCCCCCTGACTCATGCTGGAATCAGTTCCCGATGCCTGGAAAATTTAAAAATCCTTCATAAACATTTTGCTGTGTTTTTCTTTGGTGATTTTGAAAAGATGAAGGAATCAACTTTAAATGAATATCGGCAAATTTTTTCTGATCATCAGAAAACCCACCATCAACCGTTTTTTTTCCATCAATGGGATCAAAAAACTCGACTGCCATTAAAAGGCAGAACTGCATTTTTTATTGCAGGTTTAGATTTACCGACTTATTTAACTGCAGCAATTGTTGAACAATCCATGATTTTGCATCGGCCTGTGATTTTTGATACAGAACAATCCATGATCTATTCAGGACTTTGGTCCCATGGAAAAAATTGTCTTATTTTTGACCGGCGTGAAGCCATCAAACGCACAGCACACTTGATTCCAAAATTAAACGAAGTGCCACAGCAATTTTTTGAAAAAACAGAGTTTGAATTTGATCATCAAAGTCTTGATACAGCAGTGAATGAGCTTTCCAGAGTTTACAAGTCTGTTATAGCATAAGGACAACATGTTGTTTTCCAAAGAACCACTACCACAATCCCTCAATATTTGTTTGGTGGGACAAAAAGTAAAAATCCTCAGTCGTAAAACTGATCATGGATTTGTGTGGCCAATTGCTCGGGGGCTGACTTTAGCTGGTCACAAAGTCACTGTCATTTCAACCAAAAGCCCAGTGGGAAAACCAGAGCTGACCCGAGATGGTGTTCAAGCCTTTTATTTGCTGGAAGGTATTCGAAACACCACAAACATGGATTTTAAAAAAATAGCTTATCGCAAAATCAGCGAACTCCATAGCAAAAATAAATTTCATATCATTCATTCTTTGGATGATTCGGCCTTGCCCATTGCACAGAATAAAAAAAGCTTAGGGCTTCATGTGGCTTTTGATGTGGAAGCGACACATTTGTCCCGATTATTTTCAATTTTAGGAAGACGGCGGGAAACTTTGCGAAGTCAGTTTTCAAATTTAACTTCTTTAAGCTATGAATTTTTGGTCAATTATTTTTCTTCGGATCGACAGTTGTTAAAAAATTCCGATGGGATCTTTGTCACCAACCCTCAACAAAGAATCATTTTAGAACGTTATTTTCTGTATCCTGATTATCACATGTACAGTGTCCCCTATGGAATTGATGTCGGTGATTTATCGCCAAAGGATCAGTCCCAGGATTTAAAAACGAAGTTGGGTTTATCCCTTTCAAGCCAGATTGCTGTGACGATTTCGGATATGACAGACAAAGATGAAATGACAAATATTTTGCGGGCCTTTGAAAAAGTTGCCATCAAAAAACCCAATGCGCATTTAATCATGATTGGTTATGGGCCCGCTTTTAAAAAAATTGAATTTGAAATGTTAAGCTTAGCCCTTGGCAGCCGAGTCACGATGACTGGGGCTCTATCGACTGATGAAGTCTTCGATTACATTTTATTGGGTGACGTGTTTATCGACCTCAGTTCAAAATCAACGGGATTTGAACCGACATTGATTGAAGCCATGGCACAAAATAAAATTATCATTGGGTCTGAAGTCAGCCCCATGGTGAATGTTGTTGAAAACGGAGTTGATGGATTTTTACTCAGACCAGCGGATACAGAGTCATTAACTCAGCTGATTTTGTCGATTTTCAACGGAGCCATCCCCCGTCAAGAAATTGGTGAACGTGCCCGAGCAAAAGTCATCAATATGTTTGACGCCAAACGCATGGTCGAAGGAATGATGGATGCCTATCATCAGATCTTGGTTAAATCTGGCAAGTATCGCAGGCCAGCAACCATAAAAAAAACTTCCCTCATTTCAACGGCTTAGTCATAATTGGATCAGCTTAAAAATAGAAAAAGGGATCTTCGATGACAAAAGCTGACTTGATCAACCATCTTTCTGAAACCTGCAACATCACTCGAGTGAAAGCAGAAACTGTTGTGAACACCATTTTTGATACGATGGTGGAAGCACTTTTGAAAGATGATCGAATTGAAATTCGTGGTTTTGGATCTTTTGTGAATCGCAAATACGATGCTTACAAAGGCAGAAATCCCAGAACAGGCGCCTACATTGAAGTGAATGAGAAAAAAGTTCCATTTTTCAAAGTTGGCAAAGAACTCAAAGAATCACTGAATACAAAGAAATAATCGATCTAAGCCCACAGCGATGCCTGCGCATTCAGGCATTTGCGGCATTAACTTTAAAAATTCCTGATCCAGTTGAACTTCGTTTTTTCCAGAAGCAATTTTCTTTTGATTGTCCAAATCAAATTGCATTTTCTGTCTGACTTGATCTGTTTCTTCTTGAAATGCATTTCCAAGTTCAAACCCCTTCCAATAAAATTCCATTCTTTGGGCCCAACCCGTGACAGGATGAATTTGACTGTAAGCCTTTTGAAACGGCGGATAGTCTTTCACAAAAGTCACTTCATCCGGATGAAAAGTCGGTTCAATCAGAGTTGTCCAGATCAGAAAAAAATAGTCGTCAATGGTGGTCATGGAATGATGATCCAGGTTTAAGCCTTCACAAAAATGTCGATATTCTTCGAGGGTCGTCGTTGGTAGAATCACCAGATTCAAACGATCCAAAAAAAGCTCAGAAATACTAAATGAAGAAAACTTAATTTGTTTATTTGAAGTTAAAGCAAAAATCATGGATTTGACATCTTCTTCAATTTGCAAGAGAGTTCCATTGACCCGATACCATTCAAGCATTGTGAATTCAGGTCTGTGTTGATCTGTCCATTCTTTGTCCCGAAAAACTTGGCCAATTTCAAAACAGTTTGCCATGCCTAAACAAATCAATTTTTTAATTGCAATTTCAGGGCTAGTTCTGAGGTATTTTTTTTCCCTTCGGTTTTCAATGGTCACCAACATTTCAAATGGATCAATTGAGGGCTCTGTTCCCGGGGAATCCACCATGATGGGTGTCATGCATTCTTCAAATTCTTTGTGATAGAAATGTTTGCGAATATTTTTGATGAAAGTGGACCATTGTCGTTGCTGCATCAAAATCGAAAGTGTTTTTTCAACTTTGAAGGTTTCGGTCTTTTGATAGAACAGCTGATTCCATTCGAACATTATTTGATCCTGGTTTGAAAAATTGAGTTGTCTGCGCGACCACATCCACTCACACAAGTTAAAAATCGTCTTTGAGAAGATAATGTTTCAAGAAGGCTATCGGAATCTTATTTGCAATTGGACCAGTTCCTTCTTGATGGCATTGAATCAGCACTGGAGTGTTTTCTCTAAAAACTTTTTTAACTTCTGCGAATTGTGAAACATTTTTGGTCGAAGTTGGGCTGACTTTGGCTTCGATGAAGAGAAATTTTCCAGGGCCTTTTTCAATAATGAAATCAATTTCTTCTCCCTCCTTCGAACGCCAATGAGAAATGTTCCAACCCAGTTGAAAGTTCTGAATTGTTTTAAACACCTCGCTGAAAACAAGATTTTCAAACAGATGCCCCTGCTGAGGTGAAGTCATGATCGGCTGAGCTGATGTCCAGCCTTGGAGTCGACAGGCAAGGCCTGTATCAATAAAGAAAACCTTCGGTGATTTAATTAAGCGCTTGGAAAGGTTTGTGGCAAAAGGTGGAACTAAAACAACGATGTTCATTTTCTGGAGGACAGAAATCCATTCCTTAGCTGTTTTTGCATCCACTCCCACATCATTGCCAAGGCTTGTTAAATCCAGAATTTCACCAACTCTTCCGGCCAACAGTCGAATGAACGTGAGGAACTCTCTCCCCTTTTGAATGCCGGCTGCAAGAACAACATCTTTTTCGATGTAACTGTTGATATAGTCATCCAAATATTTTTTTGGATCACGATCACTATCGCGATGAAGCTCTGGCCAGCCCCCCATATAAAGAATGTCTTGAATTTGCTTGGGCTTCGAAGCCAAAATTTCTGCAATACTGAGAGTATTCAGATCAAAAAAACTGGCACGGCCTGCTAAACTTTCTTTGATGTTTTTATCCATCATGATTTGATTGGAACCCGTCAAACGCAAAATCGTCTTGGCACTCCCACGATGATTTCGTTTATACAAATCTACTTTTCGCTTCAAAGAGGGAAATAGATTCGGCGCATATTGAGCTTCATCAATAAACAAATTTTCTGAACCATACTGACTTAAAAATAACTCAGGATCGCTCTGCGCTAAATCCCTTAGTCCAGGATCATCAAGGGAGAGCTCTTTGAATGAGGGGTCAAGCTGCAGAAAAAGACTGGTTTTGCCACACTGGCGAGGACCCCTAAGGATCTGAATAGGATCCAGATTTTTCTGAATAAAAATAGAAATATCTCTTTCAATCCACATATTTGGCTATTATGGAATGGCATTCCGTTTTTGTCAAGAAGGCTGTGAGATGTCAAAGCCAAAATCGAATGAACCCTGGGATCCTTGCACTTAAGTCATGCAAAGGTTAAGACATCGACCAACGCTATTAC
>JBKCTJ010000108.1:0-1785 GCA_046318875.1 Pseudobdellovibrionaceae bacterium
ACTTAAATCCGATGCCAAAACTGTGCATTTCGCTCCAGTGACCGAAATCAGCGCGGCACTTGCAGTTACACTTCTATAAGGTAAGACGATGATGGACGATTCATCCACTAGATCTGCTAATTGTTGATCTGATAAAAACTCATCATGAAAAACCAAATTTTTTGATAAAATAGGATCATTTTTAAAACAAAGTAACTCTTCCCGACTTTCTAAAATTTTCCCGGCGACAACCAATTGCCATCCATTCAAGCCGTCTTTTAAACAGTTCAGAAATGCTGCGATTAAATCATGTACGCCCTTATAATTGCGAACAAATCCAAAAAATAAAATTTGCTTTTTTTTGGGCATCTGAAGACTTTTGCTATAAGGAAGTGGAATCGGCCCATGACGAATAACGCAGGTTTTAGATATCGGAATATTTTTTTCCCCGCTCCAATAATTCTGTGATTTTTCTGAATGCAAAAAAAGCAGATCAAACTTTTTAACGACTCGTTCATAGCCCCAAATCATCAATTTCGAAGTGGCTTTACCGTGATAAGCTACATCGTTATGAACTGTGTGAACCACTGTGCAAAATAATTGATTCAGACGTATAAAAAAAAGATCCACTTGCGGCAGCATCACCCACTGATAATGAATGACTGCCGGCCTGTAAACAATCACATAACCTAACAGCATCAGCGAAGATAAAAAATGCTCGATGAATTTAATTCCCTGAAACAGAAAAGCAGGACAAACATTTTTCAATTTTTCAGCAAAAAAATAGAAAAAGAAGTGAAACTTTTGACCCGTAAAAACAGTCTCATTTTTACGATAGGCCCTAGTGAAATGAATCACTTGAAAATTGGAACTACTCTGAATTTGCTCTGCCAAAAAAAAATTATAGGAAATCGAGAAAGCCGACGGATCAACTAGAAATATAATGTTTTCGGATTTTCTCAATGGAATCCACATGTTTGATCAAAAAATACACTGATTACGGACACGAATCAATGTGCCAAATGTTTTTTTTATACCAGGAAGATGATCACTGAAATTCAGATACCAAATGATAATCTCACTTAATATCTACTTTTTTCACTGGATTTTTTGGCTTCGTTTTATCCTTTTTTGCTAACTTTGCTGGTTTGTGTTCACTTGAGGAATGTGCCATTTTTACAAACTTATCAAACTCAGTGGCCCAATCGCAAGAATGGGGCGCTTAGTTCTGGATAACACCACCAAAGGGCAAGGTCTCGGAAAACTGCTCATGGTTGACGCTTTGAAAAGAGTTCAAACAGCTTCGGAATTGATTGGCGTATTTGCATTACTAGTTGATGCCAAAGATAATTCAGCCAAGAATTTTTATTTGAAGTACGGGTTTACTCCACTCATTGATGAGCCAATGGCTGTATTTCTGCCGTTGACGAAAATCCCAAAAAAATAGCTGTTAATGCATTTTCCGAGCAATGACATTTAACGAAATGAATTCATTAAAAGGCTGATTGGCCGTCGAGCTGTCGCTGAAATTTTCTATAAAATGTGGTTCATGGGGATATTCATGAATGTCTGTAAATCCAATTTCTTCCAGAATAAACTTCATCCAGGCAAAATTGAAACCTGTTTTATGAAAATCGTACTGATCCCGTTGCCCACCATAAATCAACCCTGTCCACGGCTGATGACCCGGCACTTGAAAGTGCGCAAAATGAGAATGATAAATTTTCACAATACGGTCCATATCAGGAACGGACAATCGCAAAGTCCCACCCGGTGCTACCAGCGAATGCCACCGTTGCAAAACTT
>JBKCTJ010000109.1:0-7195 GCA_046318875.1 Pseudobdellovibrionaceae bacterium
TGGAAGGACCTCGGCCGCAGGCCGAAGCAGCGAGCCAAGGATGGCGTCCTGTTTTTTAAATGCAGAAACACACTCACACTCCAAACGCGTTTAACTCCAAACCAAAGACGCTGCATCAAGCACATTCAAAGAAGGCAGTTTTAAAACTTTGGCTGGGGAACCTAAGCCTCCCCAGCAAGATGAAGCTTGTAACCAACAGAAAGAACACTCTCAATCTGCACATTAGATCGAGAAATCTTCTTACGCAAATGAGAAATATGAGCATCCACAGTTCGGTCAGTGATATAAGTCTCATCACCCCAAACATCATTCATAATTTGCGTCCGACTAAAAACAAAATCTTTTCGCCTCGTCAGAACTACTAAAATTTTAAACTCCAAAGGAGTGAGATTGATTTTTTTTTCATTGCGAGAAACAACCATTTTTGCAGTGTCAATCGTTAAGTCCCCGATCTGCAGGACACTTTCGTCTTGAAAAGATCTTTGAGATTTCTTTAATTTAGCTTCCACTCTCGCACGCAACTCCAAAGACGAAAAGGGCTTAACGATATAGTCATCGATACCCACACCAAAAGCTGCAATTTTACTATAAACATCACTGTCTGCAGAGACGATAAAAATCGGTGTTTTCTTATCAGGAAACCTCAAGTTGATTTCCGAAATAAACTTCATTCCATTTCCATCTGGCAAAGAAAGGTCTAGGAGCATCAAATGATAAGATTTCTTTTTTTGATCCAAAAGGGAACGCGCCTGCTCTAAAGTCGAGGCAAAATCTATTTCAAAACCCTTTAATGCCTGACCAATGAGAATCTGAAACTCTTGGCTATCTTCAATGCAGAGAAGTTTTTCCATATACGGCCACTTTATTTCACATGTTGTGATTTCTTCAACTCATATTTATACGATCGCAAAGATCTTCACCGACACTTTACAAAGAAAATAAACAAGGGGGGATATATGATTCTAATCAAAGAAACACCACAACGCCACAATCACACTCAAATAACTGCATTGCAGCCCGAGCTCCAACAACAAAGGAAACGAGTCCTCATTGTTGAAGACGATATTTCATATCGTCCCATGTGGGAACATGTCATTTATCAAACTGACCCATCAATAAGAGTCGACTGGGCTCAATCCGAAGAACAAGCAGAAAGACTCATCAACCAACGCATGCGGAATAAAAATCCCTATGATCTTATCATTGCCGATGTTTTTTTAGCCGGCATTAAAACAGGAGTGGATTTGTGGGAGAAGTATGGAGACTGGTCAAGTCACTTCATCTTTGTCAGCGGCCTACCTCGAGAAAAATTTGATGACTTGATGTCTCAGGACTATGGAGCCCCAATTTATCTGCAAAAACCATTACGACCGAAGTTTTGCAGGGAACTGTTAGCTGAATTGTTAACCGAAAATCCAAACGAATAAAAAGGAGTTTTTTTGTGAAATCACAACAAAGAGTCATCTTTGAAAACACAAAACAAAATAAGTTTATACAAGCTTATCTGGAAATGAAGCAGGAGTACTTGACAGGCTGTTTACCTGAAAATGCTCAAGTTGAAACAGTCGTCCGGAAACAGGGTCGGCATTTTTGTATCAAGATGATTATCCATGCACCATCTGAAGAAATCGAGTTTTCAAGCGCGCACAGAAGCCCCTTCCTTGCTGCTGAATATGCGACGGATCATTTAAGAGATGAAATATTAAAACGGCACTCAAACAGTCTTTACCCATAGGAGAATGATTTATGCAAACAGAAGTGACTTTTAGAAATCTGACAGCAAACAAAGAAGTGAAGCAATACCTCAGATTGTATACGCATCAATACTTGGATACGCTGGAAAACTCCCATGGCCTGAGCGTTTACATTGTTTGCGGAAAAGCTGCAGGACGAAAAGACACACATCCGCCAGTGTTTGAATGTCATATGCTGGTCCGCGGGAATCATCTTCCCAAGGCCATTTTCGCCCAAAATGAATCCGAAGATTTAACCCTTGCGATTCAAAGCTGCTTGCAGTCTGCAAAGAAACAGATTTTAAAAACAGAACAAAAATGGCGAGCAAGGCGCCATGAAATTCCGAAAAATCTCGAAATTCTGCAAGAAGAAAAAGAAACTTTCTAAAAATTATTTTGGGCTCTCACTCGATCACAGAGCGAGAGCTTTTAACAGTTTTCCGTAGATATTATCAAATCCACCATTGCTCATGATCAGAATCAGATCGCCTTTTTGAGCTTTGGATTTCAATTGCTCCACAATATGATCAGCATTCTGCAAACTTGAAGCTTTCGGTCGCCCACCCGCTTCAGCATTGATATCTGAAGCTAATTCTTGGGAAGAAAAACGATTCGCTTCATCAATTTTTTGCTGATCAAAAGCTTCTGCTAAAATCACTTCATCGGCGGTACGAAAAGCTTGGACATAATCTTTTTGAAACACCTTACGGCGCGAAGTGGCCGATCGCGGCTCAAAAACAGCAAACATTTTACGTTGAGGATATTTCACTTTAATTCCATTCACAGTTTCACGCACTGCTGTCGGATGGTGAGCGAAATCTTCAATCACTAAAACACCACCAGGTTCACCTAGAATTTCCTGACGGCGCTTCACCCCAGAAAAAGATCGAATCGCTGAACTGACAGTTTCTTGTGGAAGACCCAATCGATGACTCATTGAAATTCCAGCAGTTAGATTCAACAGATTATGCTCACCGGTCATTTTCGTATTAAAGGTTCCTAAATTTTGATTATTCAAGGTCACACGAAAGGATAAACCCTCTGCATCTTGATTAAGAACTTCATACTGAGCCGCAACACTTGTTTTATCAGGAGATGATTTACCATAACTGATTATATTCCTACATCGAGTGTAGTGAAGAATATCCTGAATATTTTTATCAGCTCCGTGATAAACAAGAGTTCCATCTTCAGGAATCAGTTTCAAAAGCATGATAAAAGATTCTTTCACATGATCCAGATCACGATAGATATCTGCATGATCAAACTCGATTGAAGTTAAAATGACATGCTTCGGACGATAATGAATAAATTTAGGAACCTTATCAAAAAACGCTGTGTCGTACTCGTCACCTTCAATAATAAAATATTTTCCCTTAGAATTTCGAAATGACACTGAGAAATTTTGGGGAATCCCTCCAATCAAAAAACCCGGATCAAGCTTTGCACATTCAAAAATCCAACTCATCAAAGCTGTCGTCGTGGTCTTGCCATGAGTTCCACTGACAACAACACTTTCTAAGTCCCCAATAATGAATTCACCGATGGCCGATGGCAACGAAGTGTAAGGCAAACCTAATTTCTCAAGCTCCACAGCTTCAACATTTGTTCGTGAAATCACATTGCCAACAATAACAAAATCAGGTTTTGGGTGAAGGTTTTCAGCTCGGTAACCATTTTTAATTTCAATTCCTAGCTTTTCTAGCTGAGTGCTCATCGGAGGATAAGGATTCGCATCAGAACCAGTAATTCGAAAACCCCGGTCTTTTAACAACCCAGCCAGTGAGGCCATTGCAGTTCCACAAATTCCCATAAAGTGAATATGTGCTCCCTGGGAAATATCTTTGAGATGTCCTAGACTCACGAATTTCTCCTTATATGATGGAAGATTTTTTCAAACCTTCAACTAACCAATCATGAATTAAAGGTCGCAATTTTTTAAAGCGATCATTTTCACGACCATATAAAACTCGATTACTTAAAATCATGATACTTAAATCTCGCTTAGGGTCATACCAAATTGAAGTGCCTGTAAAACCTGTGTGCCCAATCGATTGCGGTGAGAGAAATTGTCCAGAACTGGAGCTGCCTTGTGTGGGCATCATATACCCCAAGGACCAATCACCAATTTCAGTAGGCATAGATCTCTGTGCAAAAAATTGAGCGGTTTTTTGCTTGATCCGGCATCGGGCGATTCCGAGCAACTGAGAGCGCAGCAACAATCCATACCAAGACAAATCATCAATACTGCCAAAGAGCCCAGCATGGGTTGATAGTCCACCCAGACTCCAAGCGTTTTCATCATGAACTTCACCTTGAATGAGACGCTTTCGCCACGGACATTCTTCCGTTGGAGCATAGAGTTCTTTACGATAAATTTTTTCATTTTGAAGATGAAAATTCATGGTCGTGCCTTCATAAAAAATCCTATGGCAATCGATCCAGATGTCCTCGATGCTCTTTTGGAAAGCTTCTTCTAAAACAAAAAGCAAAATAAAAAAATCAAGATCCGAATAAACAGATTTTGACTTATCTCGAGTGACAGCTTCCTTCATCAGCAGTTTTTTTAATTCATCTTTCTTTTGGTCAGATGGAGCCTCTGCAATTGTTTTGTAAAAAGGCTTCCACCAGGCAAGGCCCGAGGTATGATTTAACAAATCACGAACCAAAACTGTGTCGTCATGAAACCAAGGAAGATAAACCTGAACAGGGTTTTCTAGAACAACTTTACCCTCTTGAAATCCAACTTGAACCATTTGTATGGTAAAAATAATTTTCGTTAAACTTGCAAAATCGTAATAGGGATAAGTCGTCCCCACAGCGATATCGCAGATCAATCGACCGTTTTGATAAGATCGCACCATGACTCCAGGAGCGACATCGATCAAGTGATCATGAATTTTTGACATTAAGTTTTTTTCTAGAACAGAATATCTCATTTGTTTACTACACCCGTTCTGGCTTTCAGTTGAAAAGACAAAGTTTGCTTGATGTCGGCTTTTTTAGACAGCTCCGCTTTTTTAAATAGCTCCACTTTTTTAAACAGCTCCGCTGTAGAGTTTAAAGGCAAACATCTTAGATCCGGACCATGTCCAGATTGCATTCCTGAAAATACAGGGATCTTTAATTTCTTAAGCCAATCTTCAAAAACCAAATCCCATGTTGATGGTTTTTTTAAATGAGGCTCAGCCCCGGGCTCTTCTCCACCAATCACATGCCCCACGATAAGCCCCTGACAAGATTTAAATTTATCTGCTTGATTCAAATGTTCAAGCAAACGATCCATTCTGTAACCTCGCTCACCGATTTCTTCAAAAAAGAGAAATTTTTTTGCTGTCTTGATTTCATAAGGAGTTCCCAATGTTGACTGGATTGTGACCAAATTTCCACCAACAACTTGCGATCGAATGGGCTTCATTTGCTTTGCCATCAGATTTCGCGGAACCAGATCAAAATCAACTTCAGCTTTTAAACCAAACAAAATCTGTTTCATTTCGTTTTGATTTGGAGCTGGCAAAGTATTGTTTGCTAGCCGATCAATCAAAGATCCATGATAAGTCACCCAGCCCCACTTTTGATTCAGAAATAAATGAAGAGATGTGACGTCAGAAATTCCAATAAAAAACTTAGAATGATCTGGTTTTTTTATTTCATTTAAGCTCGGCAGCAATCGAATTGAGCCGTAACCACCACGAAGGCACCAGACAGCTTTTGATTTTTTATTCAAAAGTGCATCTTTCAAAAACTGGAAGCGCTTTTCGTCAGATTGAGCGAAGATTCGGTGAGGCTTTAAGATGTCTTTCGGGTACCGTGCTTTTAAACCCCAGGTGTTTAAAAAAGCTTCAGCTTTCCCTATCATTTCAGACGGCAAACCAGATGCTGGCAAAACCAAATCAACTGTATCACCGATTTGAAGAGAAATGTTTCCGATTTTTTTCACTCTTCATATCGTCTACAATTCAGTTTAAACCGTCAACGATTCAAAAAGCTCAGTCGGATACTTTCCGTCAAAACAAGCTGCGCAATGAGTGTTCGGAGAATAATCATAGCTCCTCATCATTCCCTCAATGGTTAAATAAGCCAGACTATCGGCTCCAATAAAATCTCGGATTTGATCATGGGAGTAATGGGCAGCAATGAGCTGAGCTTTTTGTGGTGTATCCACACCATAATAACATGGACTCACCGTCGGTGGACTGGCAATTCGAACATGGACTTCTTTGGCTCCACTTTGTCTAATTAAATTAATAATTTTTCGGGATGTTGTTCCCCGAACCAGAGAATCATCGATGACCACAACTTTTTTTCCTGAAAGAAGCGCCCACTGGGGATTGAGTTTAATTTTCACTCCATAATCACGCATACTTTGCAGTGGCTGCAAAAAAGTTCTACCAACGTATTGATTTCGAATAATACCCAGCTCAAAAGGAATCTTCGATTGATCAGAGAAACCCAAAGCCGAAGGAATTCCACTATCTGGAACAGGAATCACAAGATCTGCATCAACAGGTGACTCTTTGGCGAGCTCAGCACCCATTTTTTTTCTAGCTAAATACACACTTTTCCCAAAAACAACACTATCTGGACGGGCAAAATAAACATGTTCAAAAATACAATGAGCAAGTCTGTCTTTTTTAGGCAGAAAATAACTTCTTTCACCCTCTTCAGTCACAACAAAAATTTCTCCTGGAGCAATTTCCCGAGCGAACTCGGCACCGATTAAATCCAAAGCACAGGTTTCGCTGGTCACAACGGGTGATTTTTCTCCACGATCATTCGTGACATAGCCCAAGACCAAGGGCCTAAATCCATGGGGATCACGAATAGCAACCAAACATTTATTAGTTAGAACAACTAAACTGAAAGCACCTTCAACTTGGCTACAAACATTTAAAAAACCTTTACCCAAATCAGTCTGATCTTCTCTTGAAAGTAAATGCAGAAATATTTCAGAATCCGTAGATGCAAATAACGCAGCGCCGCTGGCTTGAAGTTTTTGTGACAACTGAGCGTAATTCACAATATTTCCATTGTGCGCCAATGCTATTTCGCCAAGCCTTAATTGGGCAGTCAGAGGCTGAGCATTTTTAATGGAATTTTGACCAGTGGTGGAATATCGGACGTGACCGATGCCTTGTCTACCCGGTAAGTGCGCAATATTTTCATCAGTAAAAATTTCGGAAACAAGACCCAGCCCTTTGTGTTCATAACGCTGAACTGTATCGAAGCAAACTATTCCCGCAGCTTCTTGACCTCGATGTTGTAAAGCATAAAGCCCCAGAAAAGTGAGCCTCGCTGCATGCTCATGATTCCAAATTCCAAAAACACCGCATTCTTCTTTAAAGGCCATTCCGACTCCCAAGCGTGAACACCACAAAAGATGACGCTTTGAATATTTGCGTAACAGAAGCAACCATGTGCTGAGGAAGTAAAATAATTGAACGGTACAGAGGACTAAACCC
>JBKCTJ010000110.1:0-2846 GCA_046318875.1 Pseudobdellovibrionaceae bacterium
ATCGTTGGATTTGTATCCATGGCTTCACGAATTCGCGGTTCCATTTCCAAGGATTCACTTAAAGTCACACCCAGTTTATCTGGAATTAATTTTGAGACGATATCCACTTCTTGAAATGTTAACCCTAAAACTCGACCAACATCTTTTAAAGCAGCACGAGTCTGAAGCTTTCCATAAGTGATAATTTGAGAAACGGAATCCTGAGAGTATTTTTCCGTGACATAACGAATAACTTCACCTCGGCGATCCTGGCAAAAATCGATATCAAAATCCGGCATGGAAATACGTTCAGGATTTAAAAATCTTTCGAAAAGTAAACTGTAAGGAACAGGATCCAAATCTGTGATTTTTAAAGAAAATGCCACCAGGGAACCAGCTCCCGATCCCCGTCCTGGCCCAACGGGAATTGAATTTTTTTTGGCCCAATCAATGAAGTCATGGACGATCATGAAGTATCCGTTGAATCCCATGCGATCGATCACTTTCAATTCGTAATCCAGGCGGTCTAAATATTTTTGACGGCTTTCTGTTGTGACTTCTTCACCACGTTTTTTCGCTTCGTCAAATCGCATTTCAAGACCTTCAAGGGACTTCATTCGGATTTCATCAAAGAGGGTTCTTGTCGTCGGATAACTTGGTAGATGATAAATGGCTTTTCCCTTATCATCTTTCAGTTTAAATTTGATATTGATACTGTCGGCAATTTTAACTGTGTTTTCAATGGCATCAGGCAAATCTGCAAACAAAGACTTCATTTCTTGCGGCGATTTAAAATAAAATCCTGCACTTGGTAAACGCTGCCGAGTTTCATCAGATAAAGTTCGATTCGTTCCAATACAAACAAGAACTTCTTGGGCAATTTGATCTTCTTGTTTTAAATAAAAAATCTCATTTGTCGCAACCAAGGGAACATCGAGCTTCATGCTGGCTGCAATTAAAAATTTCTCAATTCGTTTTTGTTCAGGAGCTTCAACTCGAAAAATCTCAAGATAAAAGTCTTCCTTAAAAATATCCTTTAAGTAAGCGATTCGCTTTTCAGCCGCGGCATCCCCCTCCCGCAAGAAGGTCTGGACCACATCACCATAATACCCACCAGATAAACAAATCACATTTTGATGATAGGCATTTAGAGTCTCATCATCAATGCGGGGCTTCCAGTAAAACCCTTCTTGAAATCCAATTGTGGAAAGTTTGCAAAGCGTTTGATACCCAACAACATCTTTGGCTAAAAAAGTCAGGCGCTTCAGATTCTGAGGAGCATAATCTTTTTCTTGTTTTTTAACTGTCCGATGGGCTGGGGCTAAATAACATTCCAAACCGATCAAAGGCTTTACACCTTGATCGATGCAGGCAAAATAAAACTCGATGGCACCAAACATATTTCCAAGATCTGTCAGGGCCAGGGCATGCATTTCATATTCTTTTGCTTTTTTTGCAAGACCTTTGATCCTGCAAGCAGCTTCAAGCAAAGAGTATTCTGAATGGGCCCGCAAATGAACAAACATCAATTACTCCCACTCAATTGTTGCAGGAGGCTTTGAAGTGATATCGTAAACCACTCGATTCACACCTTTAACTTTATTCGTAATGGCATTGGAAATCTTTTGTAAATCAGCCACATCAAACGGATACCAATCCGCTGTCATTCCATCTACTGAGCTCACAGCGCGCAAAGCCACAACATAATCGTAAGATCTTCCATCACCTTGAACACCAACGGACTGGACTGGTAACAGCACAACAGCGGCCTGCCAAATTTTTGAATACAGATTTTTTTCGCGAAGATAATTGATAAAGATTTCATCGCAATCTCTTAAAATACTTAGCTTTGCTTCAGTGATTTCACCTAAAACGCGAATAGCTAAACCCGGACCTGGGAAGGGATGACGATGAACAATCTCCGCTGGCAATTGAAAAAATGTTCCCACTCTGCGCACTTCGTCTTTGAAAAAAAATCGAAAGGGCTCTACTAACTTTAAATTCATTTGTTCTGGCAATCCACCTACATTGTGGTGGGATTTAATGGTGACAGACCCACCAACAGAAGAAATGCTTTCAATCACATCAGGGTAAAGTGTTCCTTGAGCTAACCAATTCAGATTTTTATATTTGCTCTTTAAACGAGAGACACTGTGATCGAAGACTTCAATAAATAATCGACCAATTGTTTTTCTCTTAGCTTCAGGATCAGAAATCCCTTGCAAAGCGCTTAAAAACTCGCGACTTGCATCCACGGCTTCAATGTTAAGCTCTAATTTTTCATAGACCTTTTGGACATTTTGAAATTCGTTTTTTCGCAGAAGACCGTTATTGATAAAAACACAAATGACCCGCTCTGGTCCCAATTCCTTTGTTAAAAAATGTGCCACCACGGTCGAGTCAACACCGCCGCTTAATGCACACAAAACAGAATCCGTTGCCGGAATATTTTGAATTGTTTTTTTAATTTCGGACAGAAGATCATGATCGAGCCAATTTTTTTTCAACTGGAATTTATTTAAAAAATATTCCAGAACAGAATTTCCATTTTCTGTATGGACAACTTCAGGGTGAAATTGCAAGGCCAAGATCTGAGAATTTTCCATGGCTGCTGGATGGTTTTCAGAAGTTGCCAGCAGTTTAAATCCTGGAGGCAGTTTCTCAACCACATCCCCGTGGCTCATCCAAACATTTTGATTTTCAGGAACACCATTTATTTTTTGCGCCCAGGTGACTTGCTGACGACCGTATTCCCGCGATGTTGCACCTGTCACCTTGCCACCCATTTGATGAGTGACCAATTGCATCCCGTAACACACAGCCAAAACGGGAAACTTTTCGGCAATTTGCACAACATTGGTTGTTGG
>JBKCTJ010000111.1:0-5697 GCA_046318875.1 Pseudobdellovibrionaceae bacterium
GTAACATTCTCCAGAGTAAGTGATTTCTGAGTTTTCACCATTTTGAACAGCAGTAGCGACACAACCGCCACCAACAACTGTAGTCAATCCACCAGCAGCGATAACATCTTCAGCACCGGTTCCAGCACCATCAGCAAAAGACACAGAACTCATAGCCAAAACAGCTAAAACGATAAACTTTTTCATAAGAATCTCCTTCTTTGTTTTTTTAATTTTTGACTGGAGACATTTCCAGTTTCAAATCTTTTTGTGGACACACGTTTCACATTTTGTTCGAGATACGTCAAATCGATGATCGATAAATGTAAAATGTATTCGTCATCTTGAAGAGAGGTTGGGCTGAAAGTTCGTCATGGTGACAGGATTCAAAGGCTATCGGGATTGGAAATTAAAAAATATGAACATTAAAAAACGAGAACATTTTTAGTCAGCAATTCGATCATTTTTTTCAGACAGCTTCAGGTCTAGTTTCTACGACAAAAGACCGATAAGTCACCTTATGCTTATCAAGCTATTAGGTTATTTGACGATTTCTCTGATGGCATTAAGTTGCTCAAATCAAAACTTGAGTCTTGAGGAATTTGGGCTTTCTGTCGCATTATTTGAAAACAGTACATTTATCTCTCTGCGATGGTTCAAGTGATTCAAACATGTGGTGGGGTGGTCGATAAATTCATTGGTGACGCGATCATGGCTACTTGGGGCGGACTTTCACCTCTCGTTCCGCAAAACGCAGATTTTGCCCTACAGGCCTGTTTACAAATGCGTGAAAAGCTGGAGTTGCTGAATCTCACACTGAAGAATGATTATGGAGTCGAACTCAAAATGGGCATGGGCCTGAATTACGGTGAAGCTGTTGTTGGAACCCTAGGTAGTGATGAGAGAATGGAATTCACTTCGATTGGCGATGCGGTCAATATGGCCGCACGAGTAGAAAGTTTAACAAAAGAGTTCTCTTGCGATTTTTTAGTCACCCAAGAATTCTTAAACTACTTAGGCCAGTCAGAAGGCTTTACTTTTGTCACTGAACAAAGTTTACGCGGCAAAAAACAAAGCACCAAATTATTCACTTTTAAGCCGACCAAAATCCAGCAACAGGTCAGTTAAAAAGTAAGCGCCCTCATTGGTCTGTTTCACCGGAATGGGTCTCCGTGCCCACCGGGTGCGTGTTTTTTTCTTTTGTAGCCGGCGTTTCTTTTTTAAGACTCAAGCAAAAATAAAATGATCCGATAAGTTCGTGGTTGATATTTAAAGAAAGAGTTCTGTGTGGATGATTTTGAGAAAGAACTAAAGATTGGCTTTTTAGAAGAAGCATATCAAGCACTCGCTGATACTGAGCAATGTTTTTTGCTTTTAGAATCTGATGCAAATGATACGGAAAATTTGAATAAAATTTTCAGGCTCGCACACAATTTGAAAGGTAGCTCAAAAGCTGTTGGATTCGAGCGCATGGGGGCCTTTACTCACGAATTCGAAACTTTCATCCTGAAAATAAAAAATCAGGAGCTTACGGCGACACCTGATATTATTGGACTGTTGTTAAGATGTAATGATTTTCTCAGACATATGGTCACAACTTTAAAACAGGATCTTGATGCGAATTTTGAAATCGAGTCCTGGGTCTCTGAACTGACAGCCGCTTCATCGGCAACTTTAGTTGCTGATCAATCAATGTCAGATTTAATGGTCGAGATCGCACAACAGGCGGAGCA
Source organism: Pseudobdellovibrionaceae bacterium (assembly GCA_046318875.1). Taxonomy (GTDB): domain Bacteria; phylum Bdellovibrionota; class Bdellovibrionia; order Bdellovibrionales; family Bdellovibrionaceae; genus JBKCTJ01. The sequence goes on from JBKCTJ010000111.1 coordinate 1,713, forward strand.
AATATCTGAGCCGAGTCTTCCTGCACCGAGTGACGTGATTCTTGATGAGCCTGTGGTCATAGAAGCATCTGTACCGGAAGCACAGGATTCACTTGTGCCTGAGGTGCAGAATTTATTTGTGCCAGAGGCACAGGATTTACTTGTGCCAGAGGCACAGGATTTATTACTTGTGCCGGAGGCACAGGATCTAACTGCTGAGTTGAACTCCTCTTTGGATGGAGCTGGCACAGTGGCTCCGTCGCCGAAGCCTGAAGTGGTGAAACAATCGCAAAAATCAGCACCAAAAAGCTCTGAAGAAACTCTGCGTGTGGCTGTCAGTAAAGTCGAAGACTTGTTGAACACCGTTGGGGAGATGGTCATACTACAAAGTGTTCTTTCTGCCCAAATTCAAAAGTTAAATTCCCAACATTTACAAAAAACATCTTACCAACTTGAAAAAGTAGGAAAAGAAATTCAAGACCTTGCGATGAGCTTGCGAATGGTTCCTGTGAAACCAAGTTTTCAAAAAATGCAACGTATTGTTCGCGACACTGCTGCGGTGTTGGGCAAGGAAGTCGGAATTACTTTAGTAGGAGAAGATTCGGAATTGGACAAAACTGTTTTGGAGAAAATCAATGATCCTTTGGTTCATTTAGTGCGAAATTCTGTCGACCACGGAATTGAATCAACTGCGAATCGTTTAGCCGCTGGCAAACCTGCAAAGGGCGAAGTCAAGCTTGCAGCATTTCATGAATCGGGTAAATTTATTATTGAAGTGTCTGATGATGGTGGCGGATTAAATCCAGATAAACTGATTAAAAAAGCCGTTGAAAAAAAATTAATAAAACCAGATTCAAAACTAACGGATTCCGAAGCCTACCAACTGATTTTTCTTCCTGGATTTTCCACCAAAGAACAGGTGACTGACGTTTCAGGTCGCGGTGTAGGAATGGATGTCGTTAAGACAAATATAACTGATTTAGGTGGAGAAGTCGAAATTTCTTCACAGCTTGGAAAAGGTTCTACATTTCGTATTTCATTGCCTCTGACTTTGGCTATTATTGAAAGCATGATTGTGCGAGTTGAGAATCAAAAATTTGTGATTCCAATGGCTCATATTTCAGAAACTCTTCAACCAAAAGATCAAATCCAAGCAACACAAATGGGCGATGTGATGATGCTTCGCGGAGAAAACTTACCTATGTTCCGCTTAGCAGACTTTTTTCAAATTCCTTCTCAATCGATTGCAAAACAGATGATGGCGATGATCATTCGAAGCCAGGGACATGGTTTTGCAATTTTAGTTGATGAAATTTTGCAGCAGTCTCAAGTTGTTTTTAAGCAATTAGGTCCCGAGCTTGCTAATTATAAGGGTGTTACAGGATCGACAATTTTAAGTGATGGGAAACCAGCATTTATTTTGGAACCTTCAGAGCTTTTCCATCGTAAGGCAAATCATCATTCAACAGCACGTTTAAATCTTTCATCAATTACAGATGCATCGCGAAAGGTAATTTCAGCATGACACAAGAGTCTAGGTATCTTTGTTTTAATTTAGGGGTTGAAGAATTCGCTTTGCCCTTGCTCACGGTGCGGGAAGTCCTTGCTATCCCTGAGACAACACCTGTTCCGCAAATGCCGCCCTATTTCAAAGGAATTTTGAATTTGAGAGGAAAAATCATCTCGATCATGGACTTAAGAGTGAAACTGAATATCAAGACGGATCAGCCGTCAGACGAAAATGCAGTCGTAATTTTAGATCTAGGTGAATACAGTTTAGGTATTGTCGTTGATCGGGTCAACGCTGTTTTGACTTTTGAAGCGGAGGGGATGTCTGAAAAACCCCTGCTTGAGAACAGCAAAAACAGTGAATTCATCACGGGGGTTTATCGAAAAAATGATAAACTCATTTTATTGATAAATGTTCTAAAAGCTTTGTCTTTAGAAGATCGAATGTTTGCACAACCAACATCTAAGAAAACAGCGTAGGAAAAAGAGGTATATGATGACGTTTCTAGCAAAGTTAAGTTTACGAATGAAAATTGTCGGACTTGCGATCGGTATATTAGTTGTTGCCGCAATGGGTTCTGCTTACAACTTGTCGAATATTAAAAAAGCCTTTGAAAAAGGAGAGAATAGTTCCTTCACCCTTTTTGCTCAGTCGCTCTCTGAAGCGCTAGCTGCGCAGATGTTTGAACGTTACGGCGATGCGCAAGCATTTGCAGTGAATGGGGCTGTTAAATCACTGAAGCCCGAGGGAATGTCTGCCTATCTCGATCAGTATGTTTCGTTGTATGGAATTTATGATCTCATCATGGTTGTTAATAAGAATGGGCAAATGATTAGTGCATCCACCAAAGATCCATCCGGTAAATCAGTTAATTATGAAAGTCTGAAATTCACCGATTTTTCTAAAGAGCCATGGTTTCGAGCTGTGATGAGCGGAAAGACAACGGATGACAAAGAAAAAGCACTCGCTGGAACGTATGTTGAAGACTTCATTAAGGATCCAGTTTTGGAAAAAGCTTTCGGAGAGAGCCGTTTTGCAACGAGTTTTTCCGCAGCCATCAAAGATGATTCCGGCGAAATTATCGGAGTAGTCACAAATCGGACCGGATCTCGATGGTTTGAAGGCGAAGTTTTGAATGCTTGGAATGGGATGAAAAAATTTGGTTTGGAGTCTCCTACAATTACGATTTTAAATGGAAATGGACTTATCATTGTCGATCACCGTCCAATGGAAGTGTCCAATTCAAAGAACGAGATTGTTCACAATGCTGAAGTCCTGTTAAAAATGGATATGGCAAAACATCCTGCCGTAGAGTTATTGAAAACGCAGGATTATGGGTCTATTCATGCGATCAACTCTAAAACCAACATTGATGAAGTGGTGGGTTATGCAAAGATTCCCAGTGTAAAATGGCCATCCCAAGTCAATTGGAATATTTTGATTCGGGACAGTGTCGAAAGTGTATCTGCAACTTCGCAAAAGGCCGCCTTTGATTCCATCGTCGTGCTTGGAATTAATATCTTTATAGCTCTGGCATTAGCTGCCTGGGTTGGAGTGCTCATTTCAAAATCTATAGATAATCAAATCAAAATTTTGAGTAATAATTCGGCGGAAGTTTCGGGGGCGTCGCGAAGCATTGCTTCCCAATCCACTCAGCTTTCAGAGAGCGCGACTGAGCAGGCAGCAGCCCTTCAAGAAACCATGGCAGCAGTTGACGAAATCAATGCTATGGTAGAGAAAAACTCAGAGAGCGCGCAAAAATCAAAGGAAGTTTCCAATCAGAGTCGCGAAGCAGCACAGCGTGGTCGTTCCACTGTTGATAGCATGATTAATTCAATGTCTGAAATTAGTTCTGCGAATAATCAAATCAAAGACCAGATGACGAGTTCGAATCGACAATTATCCGAAATCACACAGTTGATTAATGACATAGGAACTAAAACTAAAGTGATCAATGAAATTGTATTACAAACTAAACTTCTTTCATTTAATGCCTCAGTGGAAGCTGCACGAGCAGGCGAATCCGGAAAAGGATTTGCAGTTGTTGCAGAAGAAGTTGGAAATTTGGCACAAATGAGCGGCAATGCAGCGAAAGAAATTACGGATTTGTTAGATAAGTCTGTTCGTAAGGTCAATGCCATTGTTGAAGATACCAAAGCAAAAGTCGATCGCTTGATGATGGATGCGGAACAAAAAGTAAACGCAGGCTCTGCAACTGCTGAACAATGTAATTCGGTATTGGAAGAAATTATTTCGCAAGTTTCAAATGTGGATGTCTTGGTTTCTGAAATTGCAGTGGCAAGTAAAGAGCAATCCCAGGGAATTCGTGAAATTTCCAAAGCTGTTTCGCAAATGGAAGAAGTCACAAATCAAAACTCCTCTGTTGCTCAAGCATCAAGTGTTTCAGCCGAACAGCTGAGCAGCCAAGCGCAAGAATTGGATGCTGTGGTTCAGTCACTTGTTGCACAGGTTCGGGGGGCAGGAGCTTCCACAGTC
>JBKCTJ010000112.1:0-6309 GCA_046318875.1 Pseudobdellovibrionaceae bacterium
GCTCACAACACATCGCTGCCAAAAGTACGACAGTTCGAATGCAAAAAGAACTCATGGTGCTAGATGTAATCTTGCAGTCGCCTGAGGTGATAATGGGAAAAATAAAAAGTATTTCTGACGATGAAAGAAAATTTTGTTAAAAAAATAATTTTGATAATATCATTCAATCTGGTCTGGGGACAAACGTCGGCACAATATAGCTAGTGTAGCTACGTAAAAAAGATCGATTTGAATCCATTTCGAGAAATACTCGACGGCAAAGACCTTTCATATCTTTTGCTTCTGATGCCCTATATATCAGATGACTCAGCGACTGTTGGAATAATTCAAAAATATGATTTTTCCCCAGATGGAAAAGTCTTTACCGCACAATTGTCAAAAAATCTCACGTGGGGCGACGGAACAAAAGTAACGTCTAATGAAGCCGCGTTAGGGATTGCCAAAGGTCTGCGCTACAGATCCCTTGGTAAAAGATTAAAAGTGATTGATGGTCATTTATTGGATAGCAACGATTGGCACAGAAAAAAAATTGCCGGTATTCAAATTATTGATGAAACCACTTTTACGATTAAATTTGTTTCAGAAATTGAAAATGTGACAGGAGTTGTTCGAGAAGCACTATCTTCTGGTTCACGACAAAACCGAATGTGGCCAGTTAAAATTCGCAAAGACATCAACCTGCAAACGCCAAGTGTGCTGGGTAAATTTCCCATCGTTTGGAATTCCGAAATTCCGGCAATCAAAATAGGCGCAAATAAAATTGATATTTTAAATCAGTTTCAATGTAAAAATGCTGATTTTAATATTTATAAAGATTTTCTCGGTGAAAGTTTATCGAGCTATTCGACTTTAAAAATAAAAAATCCTCAAGCAATCACAGCCCAAATTAATACACAGAGACTAGATATGATACAACGGCGAGAAGCGATTGCTTTTGTGAGATCTGCTTTTAAAGACAAACAAGAATCTGATGGAATAGAAAGCGTAAACAGCTTTTTTCTTTTGGGAGAACCGGGCTTTGATGAGAGTTTTAGTTGGGAATCCAAATTCGATAAGGTGAATTATTTAAAAAACAAAACATTAAAGATCGCATACGAAGCACCCGTGTTTAGAAAGCCAATAGAAGATACTGCAAAGAAAAATGGACTGAATATAAAATTAATTACACTTCCAAGTACAGATAATGATATCGATATTCAGATTTTATCATCAGCGATTAAAGATGGTCGACAGATCATTCTGCAAGATATACTCAAATGGCCCCATGTAACGAATTTTTTATCAGGTGCAAAAAAAACAAAGTTATTACTGGAAGAAATTTCTAATAAATCTGCCTCGACAATACCAATTACTGAAAAACTGTTACAAGAATTCGAAAAAAGTTCAAAAAATGATGGAGCGTGGGCGCCAGTTGGACGTCGATTTGTTGTTACGTATTCAAATAAGAAAGCACCGCTTTCCCTTGTCTGGGAAAATCATGGCGAATTAAATTTTAAGGTCAAAGAGTAACATGAATCTTTCAATTCGCAGATTGACGTTGATTATTGTTGCCGGGACATTCCTTTCAGGTGTGGCAGGTTTCGCCATAAGTCGTTTACTGGCACAGACGGTCTCTCGCGATATTCAAACATTAGTTAAACAACTTATTTTTGACGCAATAGAAGCAGGACCTCTGCGATTTGCAAGATTGCACTCATCAGCCATCGCGAACCAACAATTATCGCAACTGATGATCACTGGAAACCTAGCAAGCAGAGGTGTGTTATCCGTAGCAATTGCAGGAGGATCCAGTGGTAGCTTTGAACATGCCAGATGGGACTCGAATAAAATAGTTCCTGCTGAATGCAAAAAGGAGACAATACAAAATTTTGAATACTCTGATGCAATATTCCCATTTCAAATAAAAGTTGTTGAAAACACTTGTGCCCACTTATCAGAGCAAGGAAAAATTTTTGACTATACAGGTGTTGCTGTCTCTTTGGGAATTTTAATCACAATACTTTTAGTTTTGACAGCCTTGTTGCCAATTATCTTTTCTGTAAAACGAGCAGAAAATTTAATACGGAAAAATACATCAGAAGAAATAGATAAGATCATTTTTTTACCCGTTAGAGATTTGGCAAGCAAAGCATTGTCTGCCGTACATTATCAAAATGAAATCGTTCAATTGAAAATTTATCGACAAGTTGCGCATGATATTCGCTCACCACTATCAGCACTTACAATGGGTATTTCGCATCTGCGTGCAAAAGAAGATTCGGACATTTTTGAATTAATTGACAATGCAGCAACTAGAATCAAAGAGATTGCTGAAGACTTACTAAAACAATCCAAGAAGCTTGATCAAGACACTGCACTATCTTTTTCTGAAAAAACTAGTCTCAGTGACGATAGTCTTCTATCTGTTTCTGACGTCTCTGCATTATTGGTTAATCTTACAAATGAAAAAAAACTAGAATATGCCAACAAATTAGATATAAAATTCTTTCTAGATTTACCAGCCAAACCTCTTGCAGTCAGGGCGAGCAGCACCGATTTGATGCGAATACTGTCGAACATTGTCAACAATGCCGTAGAATCTCTCCCAAGCGAAAAAGGTGAAATTTGTATTGGTGCAAGAGACTATGGTCAGCGTGTTTTAGTATTTATTAGAGACAATGGTAGTGGCATGTCGGAAGATATCATTGGTAAAATTGGTAATTCAGTTTTCTCTCATGGAAAAACTCACACAGCAAATACCGGTTCAGGCCTGGGACTTTATTCTGCTAAAAAAATGTTGGCCTGTTGGAAAGCTGAAATGCGAATAAGTTCAAAATCAAATGAGGGCACGCTCATAGAAATACTTTTCACAAAAATCAACTCATGATCTACGTTAATTAATCATCAATTTATATCATATCGCTCGGGCCAATATATCCAAGTGATTTAATGCCTAGTACAATGGTCCTGGTTTCACAGAATCACCAACCTATTCTCTATTTTCGTCGAGTGCTCGCTGGAACATTTCTTTCAAAGACGGCGAATCACTCAACTATTTTTAAAATCCGTCGATGTTGCCTTTGAAGACGATACTACAAATTATGGAGCAATGAATGGCCAAAGTTCAAAAATCAATTCGTAATAAAAGATTTCAAGTTAAAAAAAATGAGAAGGTAAACCTCACTATTGAGACAAGAAATGGTGAAACATTGGTGATGAATGTGGTCGATTGTTCTTTCAATGGACTGCAGGCGGAATTATATGAAACCCAATTCGATAACCAATGGGTAGAAATCGGGTCGATTATTTCCAGTTCAAAGATTACCTGGGATAATAAAGAAATTTTTTTAGGTCGATTAGTATTACGTCGTGCAAAAGAAACAAATGGTTTATTCTGTTTTGCTTTTTCAACCGTTGATGTGCCTGTACCAGTCAACGAAGGACTAAGTCATAAATTAGAACAGAAATTAGATTCAACATTTTCCAGCAAAGAACTTAGCCCAGAGCAATTCAATCTTGCACATTTTCTAGAAGGCGACTTTACCAATGTTGATTTATTCAATAGAGTCAGAGAGTTCTCTTACTTTCACGAAGATTGGGTAAAATCAAAAAAGTACGCTTATCAAAACTTCAGAGTAAATTCTAAAGGTCCCCGAGTGAACCTGCGACGCCAGCGTTCTAATGGTCGAAATGATTATGTCATGATGGGATCAAACGACTATTTAGGTCTGGGAAGTCACCCAGAGGTTGTGGAAGCTGCCAAGCGGGCACTCGATCTATATGGATTTGGTTCAACAGGTTCGCCTGTAACGACTGGACTGACAGAGCTCCACGCCGAGCTTTGTGAGAAGATAGCGCGCATGCATCAAAAAGAAGCCGCTATATTATTTAATTCTGGGTACATTGCAAATTTAGGCATTATAACGTCACTTTGTTCTACCGATGATCTTGTGATTGCAGATCAATTGTGTCATGCATCTATTCAGGATGCGATGTCCATGTCACGGGCAACATCACGATTTTTTAAACACAACAATATTGATCATTTGCGAATGATCCTAGAAAAGGAACGCGCCAATTTCAATGGTTGCCTAGTGGTCACTGAAGGTGTTTTCTCAATGGACGGCGATACTGCACCCTTAGATCAAATTTACAAAGTTGCCCGTGAATTTAATTGTCGTATTATGGTCGACCAAGCCCATTGTTTCGGAGTCGTCGGGCCAAATGGTATAGGCATCTGTGATAAATATCATTTGTTAAAAGAAACAGATATTATTATGGGTACTTTTTCGAAAGTTGCTGGCGGCATCGGCGGATTTGCCACGGGATCTAAAGAATTAATAGACTGGTTGCGTTCGTTCGCTAGACCACAAATTTTTTCTGTTTCGATTCCACCTTCAACAGCCGCAGCAGTAAGCAAAGCTCTTGATTTATTTACATCGGACAAGTCATATATTGAAAATTTACGTGCAAACATCCGACACTTTATTCGCGGCCTAAACAGTATTGGCTGTAAACTTAAAGAAGATCATGAAAGCGCAGTTGTTCCGGTGATCATCGGCGACGAGACAAAAATGGGAGAAATGTACCAATCACTTTTAAATGATGGTGTGTGGTGTTCTCCTGTCGTCTACCCAGCCGTTTCGCGCAAGAACTGTCGTTTCAGATTCACAGTGATGTCCAATCATACAAAAACTGATTTAGACTACGCGGTTATTTGTCTTGAAAAAGCAATGCTAAATTCAAACTTCAAATTTAACACAAGCGCAGAGTCTACCAGCACTAAGACAGCAGCTTAGGAAAATGGAGCAGTTTGCGATATCGGTTTTACTTTTCATCAGTGGCGCGCTCGGTATTAAAGATATTTCAAGTACCTTAGCCAACGATTGGATAGTTAAAAAGCCGTGGATAAAAATTGAAAATGGATACCTTTTTCAAGCTCAGAGCGAAAAAATTCTAGAGTCATGCGCGAGTACTCCTGATAAAATGTTGCTCTTCCCGCGGGTCGTGCATTCAACCTACACAATTTATGGCGACGGGAACATCTTGGTTGATGTCGGAAATCATTCATTTGACGTAGCGACACCCTTTTATCATGAAGTCTCAATCAGTTGTAAAAAGTTATCAGGTATCAAAAGCCTAGTTTGGGAAGTTCGTGCGTATTCCAAATATTTTGCGCGAATCATCGATAAACCAAAGGTTGTCGATTCCGCGTTTTTTCGACATTTCACAGCAATTACCGCCAACTTAATTGCGGCAGGTGTTTTAATCATTGTCTCATTATTTTCTTTACTAGTTTTTTATGGTCGGACAAAAAAAAGACTGCTTATACCAGTCGTATTAGGCGGACTATGCTTCAGTGTTTATTTTCTAAACTCGGTTAATTCTTATTTTGGAATTCAATTATCGATGCTTACGAGCCATAAGCTTGCAGATTTTGGACTATGGCTTGGCGCATGCTTTTTCTTTGAAGCCTTTTTCTTAGATCAGATCATAAAACAATGGATGCGAAATTCACTTTTTATCATAGTCATTTTTTCTTTGGGTTTGATGGCATTTGGTCAAAGCGGTGATGTTGTTCAGCTAGGTACGATATTACCCATGGGCGTTTTTTTAGTGTGCAGTGTATACGCTTTTTATGAGCTCATAAATCAAATTTGGCGAAACGGTTTTTCGGTAGAAAAATTCACCCGCTTTTTGACATTAGCCTGCTTCCTTGGCGGTATTAACGATATTTTGAATGTATTCGGTTTAATTAATACACCCATGCTATTTGCGCTTGGTATTCAGGGTGCAATTTTCGGACTATCAGTCACTGTAAATCAAGAAATATCCAAAACATACAATGAGCGAGATCAACTACTAATAAATTTAGAAAATCAGGTTGATATAAAAACAAACCATTTATCAGAAGCTCTGGTTTCATTGAAAACCACCCAAGCCGAGCTTGTTCAATCCGCGCGGCTCGCTTCACTCGGTACAATGAGCGCAGGAATTGCTCATGAAATAAATAACTCGATCAATTATGTGAGCGGAGCTCTGAGGCCTCTTGAAAGAAAAGTAGCAGAAAAAATAAGTACGGAAGACTTTCAAAAATTAAAACCGCTTTTCAATGCCATCCGCGAAGGCACTCAGCTTACAGTAGATATTATCAAAAGCCTGAGAAACTACACAGGATTAAATCACGCGAATGCCAAAGAAATTTCCGTAGCAGAAGTCGTCAAATCAGTAATCACCATCCTGAGGAGTCGCCTAAGCACGGTGAAATGTGAGATTTCAGTTCCTGAAGACTTAATCATTTTTGGCTCAATGGTTGGTTTAAATCAAATT
>JBKCTJ010000113.1:0-19155 GCA_046318875.1 Pseudobdellovibrionaceae bacterium
TTTAATCGTGAATTTAAACAAGCTGTGACCATTTATGACCAAGTCATTGCAAATCCCAATGAAACTGCTGAAAGAATTTTTCAAGCGATGAAAGAAAAACGGCAGACTTTCAAAATGCAACAGAAAAAAATGGAAGTCTTGATCGTTGATGCTCAAATCATTCCCTTTGTCGAAGCACAATACCTGAAAGCAAAAGCCGAAAAAGACACCGCTAGCAAAGACACTACCAACTTAGACACTTGGCGAACCCGGCTTATGAATGAAACACTGATCAGTGCTCGCGCCCTCTGGACCGAGAGCCAAATAAACGAAGGCAGGCGCCTCGTGCAAGAAAAAATGAAAATACTGGAACCTGAAACTAGATTTGATGAATTTTATTTTCTGTTTGCAAAAATGGCGGAAGAAAAAAGAGACTTTGACGAAGCCCTTGAAAACTATCAAAAAATCAACAAAGACAGCAGTGTCTACCCGCGAATGCTTTGGGCATCGGGTTGGATCTATTTGCGCCAAAAGAAATTTGCAGCCGCTCAAAAACAATTTGAAGAGTTGAAAGATACTACTCCGGATAATGGCGAAAAAATTAAAGCTTTGTTTTGGAGCGCCCAGTCTTTAAAAAAATCAAAGAAATCAAAATTGGCCGCGCAAAAATTTGAAGAAGTAGAAAAATTAGATCCCTATGGCTACTATGGAATTCTAGCTCACAGGGAATTGAAGTTAAAATTTAAACCACTGACAAGCATGAAGCTGCCAAGTCTTCAAAAAATATTCAACGAAGTTGATCCCGAAAAAGCGACAACGATTCAAACATTGATTGATTACAAACAGAGGGATTATTTGGAAATTGGAATGCGCCAATTCAAAGATGATGTCGAAAAAAAGATTCTTACAAAAGCGACTCAAACAACAAAAACAAAAAATAAAAAAAACGCTCCCAAGTTGGCTTCAAGTCGTCGCGATATCACATCTGACTCGGAACAAGATTTAAGATTCGGTCTGATTTCCGCTTATTCATATGCTGGGCTTTATCTTCCCCTGTTTCAATACATGTCATCCCTACCCCCAGCTGAAAAAGATGCGATGTTGGATCAATACCCACAAATTTTATTCCCCAATGATTTTTATGATTTGATTTCTAGCTCAGCAAAAAAATTCAAAATCGATGTGGCACTTCCTTTGTCGATCATCAGGCAGGAAAGCGCGTTTAACCCTGAAGCCAGGTCCCATGCCGAAGCCTATGGCTTGATGCAAATTCTTCCTTCTGTTGCGAGACAGTATCAGAAAAAGGCTCAAGTCAGTTTTGAGGATCCTGAAGAATTATATATTCCGGAAATTAATGTTCCCATTGGCTGTGCTTTTTTAAGTGATTTGATGAAGCGATGGAATCAACGATTTATTCTGGCCGTAGCTTCTTACAATGCGAGCCCGCGGGCTGTGAATAATTGGCTACTGACTCGAACAAAATCCGATCCCTTGATGTTCATCGAAGAAATTCCTTACGAAGAAACACGGGGCTATGTGAAGCTCGTCATGCGAAATCAAATCATGTATCGAAGAATCACTGATCAGAAAGCATTCTCGTTCCCAGAAAAATTTCTTATACTCTGAGCGCGACCTGGAGGAGTTTGTTTTCTCCTCGCAGAATAGATTGGATTTGGGGTGGGTGTGTTGGGCTCCCTGGTATGGACTCCACGATGGTGGAATGGGGCCTGGTCACGAACTTGAATATTACCTAGAGCAAAGGGAATGCCAGACTTTAATCGAAGTTGAATCAATGACTTAAGACCAGTGTCGTTTTGCAACTAGAAAATCTTTGCATTGTCTTTAGAAAAAACTGCCAAAACGATACTAGAGTTTTGCTTATGGTGCTGATGATCACCACTGCGCTGATCACCAATCAGAAACAACTTCAATGAAACAACGAAGCATGAAGTTAAAAATGAATTGTTTGATTTCACTGTCCCAAGCAGAATGTGGATCACAAGGAGTTCAATTTATGAAAATGCATTTTTCTTATCGTGAAGTGTTGTTATCCCTTATGGCTGCAGTTTTTTTAATCGGCTTCGTCGGGTGCGCAGGCAAACACAAAGCGAAGGATATCGAGACAGAAATGGACAACACCACACATGTGAATGGGGACACTCAAGTGGGAGTAAAAAATGGCAATATGGTTGTACAAAAAAAAGTAATGATGAACGAAGAACTCCGCCGACTTCAGTATGAAGTTTATGAACTTGAAGACAGAGTTTACGGAAATCGCAAATATGGTTCCTTGGGACTTTACGGAGTTTTAAAAACTTGCCGTATGGATTTATCGGATCCAAAATCAGGTGGCGATGGTAAGTTAATGTGGACTGAGCCAATGGACCGAGTCACAGACAAAGAAGACGAATTTGTTATGGGTCTTGATGAAAAAGAAAAGCTCGTTGGAATCTCTGAAGAATTTCTCAAAGATCGCATTGTGCGCTTCACCGAATACAAAAAAGTTTTGCACAAACGCCAAGATGAATACGAAGACAAAGTTGCTATCTGCCGGGCTGAACTTCGTGCTCGCATGAGTCGCTCTCAACAACAGACTCAGTAAGCAAACAAATTGCGGGTGATTGTTATTGAATCAGCGTTTTGATCAGGTCTTGAAGGTCATAAATATTCACAAAATGAATCTTTATTCCTTTATGATCACTCACCCGTCTTTTTGAATCGGATGTGACAACGATGTTCAGCCCGCGAGGATAATCTTTCCGAAAAGCTCGGAAGCTGTAATCATCAAAGTGTTTTTCTTGCCATTTGCATTCAATAATCAAGTTTTCGTCTTTGCTCAGTGATAAAACAAAATCAATTTCATTTTGAGATTTCGTACGCCAATATTGGATTTGTCGATTCAATCCCAACGATTGAAGTGTTTCCAACGTTAAATTTTCTAGATATTGCCCATAGTCTTCATTGCGAAGCTCTTTGATGCCTTTTGCAAAACAACTAAACCCAGTATCAAAACCATAAACTTTTGGCTGACTGACAATTTCTTTCAATGAATTTCGCGAGAATGGACGAATCAATGTCACTGCCTTAGTTGTCTCAAGTATATCCAAATATTTAATCACTGTAGGCCGAGACACGCCGCTAGCTTGTGCTAGTTTCGCTACTTCAAATTGATTTCCGTTTGAAATCAAAAGGTATTCTAATACTTTCAAAAACGGTTGGCGCCTTTCAACTGCAAACAATTCTTGTATATCTCGTGCATAAAAAGAATCCATCCATTCGGCAAAAAATTCGTGATCAAGTTGCGCATTCATTAAAGATGGGGGAAGCCCCCCATGAAGAATTCGTCTTTTCAGTGAACTTGAAAAATTTTCGAGTTCACTGACCAGCACGGGTAAGAAGTGAATATCTCTTTTTCGATCTGTGAGTGAATCTTTAAATTTTTTGCTGGCAAAAAGCGTTGATGACCCTGTAGCCAATATCTTTTTACTTTTGAAATGATCTGCACCGATTTTGAGAACTTGAGATGCTTCTGTTAACTGATGAATTTCGTCAAAAACAACCGTTGAAGACTCAAGATTTTGATAAAAACTTTCAGGATCTTCAAGCCTTCTTCGCTCGCTCGGAAGATCACAGTTAACATAAGTGGCATTGCTAAAGCTTTTTGCTAATGTGGTCTTGCCTGAGCGACGAACTCCAGCTAGCCAAACAATTGATCTTTTCTTCCATATTTCTTCTATTCTGTTAAACCAAAATTGTCTTTCAATCGCCATAATTGCTTCTTCTATATGAAACTTGACTTTACATATAGCTATACTAGATGTAAAGTCAAGTTTCATGCCTAAATAGCTTGAAACATTTGCCGAAGATTTTTTCTATGAGAATATTTCTAGGAAAATATTTAATGCATGGAATTTTTACGCAGATTTTCTTTGAGCTCTTCAAGTTCAACGATGGAAATTTGATAGGGGCGACCGCACATTTGGCAAGTGATGTCGGCTTTTTCGTCCTTTTCGATCATATCTTCCAGCTCTGCAATACCTAAGACTTCGAGTGCTCTGAACACTCGGTCCTTTGTGCAGGGACAAGAATAGGAAATTGGATGGTCGTGATCCAATTCCGTATACGGAATTCCCTGTAAATACGGGGCTAAGATTTCATTTTCAGTGGCGCCATCTAAAAAAAGTTCTGAAATGGGCATGAACATTTCAGCGGTGTTTTTTTGGATGACTTCAACTAGGGAGTCTTCCACTCCGGGCATGACTTCTAAAATTACTCCGCCAGCGGATTGGACTATGCCTTCGCGATTGACGTAGACACCCAGGGAAACGATGGATCTGATTTGCTGGGATTGACTTAAATAATTTGCGATGTCCTCGCCGATTTCGCCTGAGACCATTTCGATGGTTCCTTGGTATGGCTGCTTTTGGAATGGAACGTGTCTGGCTACGGTCATTGTACCGTAACCGATGTGTTTTTTTAAACTTAAACCTGGTTCGTAAGTTGGGGGTTCGTATTGAGGGTACGGAGTATAACCCCGAACTTGTCCTTCGAAAGTCGCTTCTGCATAGACTTGGGCTAAACTGCCGTTTCCGCGAAACAACAATCCAACTTGCTGTTTTTCCTTGAGCTGTGCAGCCATCAACAGTGCTCCTGTCATGGCCCTGCCCACGGCAACGGCTGGAATGGCAAAAGCGTTTTGCAGTTTTTGCATTTCTTGGATCACTGCCGTTGAATTAACCACGGAAGCTCTTAGAGTGAAATCATTCGTAACGAAACGATGAACGTGTTTATTGGTACTCACGGTGTCAAAATAACAAAGCCCTCGCCAACACTCAACTCCTCTCGGCATGATTTAAAGAAAAGGTTTACTCGATGCAGCTTTATTTGATCCGACATGGTGAAAAAACGACAGCCCTTCACGGTGATCCCGCGCTGACGAATCATGGACATGCCCAAGCCGCGAATCTCAAGGAATACCTAGAAAAGCGAAAACTTCCCCTGCCCACACAAATTTTATGCTCGACTAAAATTCGCACGCAGCAAACGATGGAACCCCTTGCAATGGCGTTGAATATCGAAATCCAAATCTCTGAAAATTTGGAAGAAAAATCTTCTCTTGAATCAGGATTGGAATTTGAAACGCGCATTGAAAAAGTGCTGGAATCGTTCAAGGAAAATCAAATCACTTGTGTTTGTTCACACTATGACTGGGTTATTGTCGCTAGCCAAATTTTGCTCAAACAGAAATTCCTTCATCACGGCGCATGCCACCACTGGCAGCCTTGCCAAGTCGTTTTCTTTGAAAAACGCGAGGATGATTTTTTTGTCGTAGACCACGGAGTTGTTTCCACATGAAGAGTCCTCAAAATATTTGGTGTATCGGTCGAAATTACGCAGAACATGCAAAAGAACTTGGGAACCCAGTAACCACGGTGCCTTTAATTTTTTTAAAAGCTGTGGGTTGTTTAAGTGATTCTACGAACATTGTCTTGCCTAAAAATCTTGAAGAAGTTCATCACGAATTGGAAGTGGTGCTGCGATTCAATTCCGAACTTCAACCTGGAAGTTTTTGTTTTGACGCCGTTGCCCTGGGACTAGATTTGACAAACCGCAGAGCACAATCCGAACTCAAGGCCCAAGGCCATCCCTGGGAGCTTGCTAAATCTTTCATCAATGCGGCGCCCATCAGCCCTTTTTTTCCTGTTCAACAACAAGAATTTCAAAACTTTTCTTTCCAGCTCAAAGTCAATCAAAAGACTGTTCAGACTGGTCGGACAGACCATATGCTCTTTACTCCAATTCAAATTGCTCAATATTTATTGCAACATTTTCCAGTTCAGCCTGGGGATTATCTGTTCACAGGGACTCCTGCCGGGGTAGGGCCTTTGCGGCGCGGTGATGACTTGGATGCAGTTCTGTTTATGACATCTCATGAGGGAACAGATTTGGACTCTGAAATTCTTATTCAACGAAAATGGAAAATAATATAATTCCTTGAAATTTCATATCTTGCGCGCCAATATCTGACGAAAATTATAGGTCACAGGAGAACTCATGTTCACTCCAGAAATCGAGCCAAAATCTATGTCTATGAACACTTCATCAGGCCACGTTAATTCGAACACAGCAAACAACCCCGACTTACAAAAACAAATTCTTTTGAAGGGTGAAGAAATTTTAAAAAGAATGGAATCCAATTCTAAATCGTCTTTGTTTAGCAAAGATTTTTGGTATGGATCGATCATGGAAATGACCATGAAAAATGATAAATTCAAAACAAATATGTTTCGCTTTGTTGACGTTTTACCATCGTTGAATTCAGGTTCAGATGTTCATAAACACATCAAAGAATATTTTTCTGAAGGTGGCGATGACATTCCTTCTTTTTTTAAAGTTGGCGTGGGTCTGGGATCTTTAGCTCCAGGACTGATGGCAGGAGCAATTAAAAAAAATGTCACTTCCATGGCAAAAATGTTTATCACTGGGGAAGATCCTCAGGAATCTTTGATTGTTTTGAAAAAAGCTCGCAAAGCGAAACTAGCATTCACTGTGGATATTTTAGGTGAAGCAACGCTGAGTGAAAAAGAAGCTCTGGATTATCAGCGGAGATATTTGGAACTGATTTCTTGGTTGGCAAAAGACGCTGAAACTTGGGAAGAGATTCCACAAATTGATCAAGACCATGAAGGACGAATTCCGAAAGTAAATGTCTCTGTGAAAATGACAGCTTTGTTTTCGCAAATTAATGACAAAGCTTGGGATCAAACCAAAACACCTTTGAAAGAACGTTTGCGACCGATCTTAAGATCAGCCATGGAAAAAAATGTTTTTTTAAATTTGGATATGGAACAGTATTCTGTGAAACATCTGACTTTAGAAGTGTTTCAGGATTTGTTGCTTGAGCCTGAATTTAAAAGTTATCGCCATTTTGGTTGTGTGATCCAAGCTTACTTGACGGATTCATTTCAAGACGTTCAAGACATGATTCAGTTTGCGAAAAAACGTGGGACTCCGCTCACGATTCGTTTAGTGAAAGGTGCTTACTGGGATTATGAAACTGTCGATGCAGCTCAAAAATCTTGGGCAATTCCTGTTTATACAATCAAAGCTGAATCTGATTGGAACTACGAAAGATGTGCAATTCTTCTTTTAGATCATCACCAATGGATTCGTTCAGCTTTGGCATCACACAATGTTCGTTCCCTGGCAGCGGCTTTAGTTCACGCAGAAAAATTGAATCTACCAAAGAATGCTTTTGAAATTCAGATGTTGTATGGAATGGCTGAACCGATAAAAAAATCCTTTGTTGAAATGGGCTATCGTGTGCGTGAGTACGCGCCCGTTGGTGAATTAATTCCTGGCATGGCTTATTTGGTTCGCCGCCTTCTAGAAAACACCTCCAATGAATCTTGGCTTCGTGGAAAATTTGCCGATGGCAAAACCACAGAACAGCTTTTGCAAAACCCACTGTTGACAATCAATGAAGTTAAAGCTGCCCAGACTCAGAAAAATCAAGCTTCTCAAAACAGTCAAGCTTCGCTAAATCAAGTTCAAAACTCTGCGACGGCCACTGCGAAAATTTTTCCAAAGAATTATATCAATGAACCATTAATTGATTTTGCTTTGGAAAATCATCGCAATGAAGTGATTCAAAAAATTCAACAGTTTAAACCGAATCAGATTGTTGTCCCCGTCATCAATGGTCAAAAGCTCACAAGCACTGATGTCTACCAACGACCGAATCCATCCAACAAATCCCAGATCGTTGCACAAGTGCAAATGGCAACTGTGGAACAAGCTGAAAAAGCGATTCAAACATCTCATCAGGCTTTTGCAACTTGGAAAAAAGTTCCAGCAGCAACACGAGCTGACTATGTTTTTAAATTGGCAGAGTTGATGCGAAAGAAACGTTATGACTTGATTGCAACTCAAGTTTTTGAAGTGGGCAAACCATGGAGCGAAGCCGATGCAGACGTGGGCGAAGCCATCGATTTTTGCACATACTATGCTGAACACATGAAACAAATTGCAAATCCGCTGAAAGTCGGAAATGCGCCTGGTGAGATTACTGAATATATCTACAAACCTCGCGGAGTCAGCGTTGTTATTGCCCCTTGGAATTTCCCTCTTGCTATTTTAACTGGACAAGTTGTTTCCGCTTTAGTGACGGGAAATACGGTGGTGATGAAACCAGCTGAACAAAGCTCTTTGGTTGCAGCGGGATTGATGCAAATGATTCTGGACGTTGGAATTCCTGCAAATACAGTTCAATTTTTGCCAGGTTACGGCGAAGTCGTCGGAGAATATCTAGTTCAACATCCACTGACGACAACGATTGCCTTTACCGGATCAAAAGCGGTTGGGCTTCATATTTTAAAAGCCGCAGCCGTTGTCAAAGAAGGCCAGCACCATGTCAAACGATGCATTATTGAGATGGGTGGAAAAAATGCGGTAGTTATCGATAGCGATGCGGATTTAGACGAAGCCGTCGATGGAGTTTTGTATTCAGCATTCGGTTTTTCAGGGCAAAAGTGTTCTGCAGCAAGTCGCTGTATTGTGCTTGAAGAGGTTTATGAAAAATTCGCTGAGCGATTGGTTGAAGCAGCAAAAAGTATCCAAGTTTCTGCAGCAACACATCCTATCGGATACACTGGACCAGTGGTTGATGAAGATGCTTATTTGCGAATTCAAAATACCATTGCTACGGCCAAGTCTAAACATCAGTTGCTTTTTGAAGCTCAGGTTTCCACTGACGGATATTTTGTATCCCCGACTATTTTTGGAAATGTTGATTCGCAATCGGATCTTGCACAAAAAGAAATTTTTGGCCCAGTGTTGGCCCTGATCAAAGCAAAAAATATGGATGAAGCCATCACCATGTTGAATTCCACTGAGTACGCTTTAACCGGCGGTTTGTTTTCACGATCACCTGAAAATATAAAAAAGTTTAAAATAGAAGCCGAAGTCGGCAATCTTTATGTCAACCGTGGAATCACGGGTGCCATGGTTGATCGTCATCCATTTGGTGGATTTAAAATGTCGGGAATCGGTAGCAAAACCGGCGGGCCTGATTATTTAAAACAATTTATGGAGCCAATTGCTGTGACTGAGAATACTCTTCGTCGAGGATTTGCGCCCACCGAGACTTAGTCGGAAACTGTCTCCACAATAAGGCACAAACCATTCCAAAAGCAGCTCCACCCACGTGAGCTGCATAGGCTACGCCCGTAGTAACGCCTGCCGGGGCTGAAATCAATTGGGCAACATCCGAGATTAAAAAGAGTGGAATGATCCACCACACAGGTAAATAGATCGTTCCATGGTGATTCGGCAGTGGTGATAAAAAATAAATGAAGCGAACTTTTCGCTGATATTCGTGAAACGCCATAAAAGCTAACATTGCAGAAACAGCACCCGATGCGCCGATCATGGGAACAAAACTGTTTGAATTGAAAAGGTTAAAGAAAATTCCCCCGGCAATCCCTCCCAAAAAATACAGGCAAAGCAAGCCGAAGGATCCGATTAAAATTTCTAAATATAATCCCAAGGCCACAAGAAAAATCATATTACTAAAAAAGTGAATGAAGCCTGCATGGCTAAGTTGGTAAGTGATAAATGTCTTTATTGAGGACTCGTTATTCAGTCCCATGGAAAAGCTGAGACGGCTTTTCTGTTCTTTAAAAAAAGAACCGATCTGATTTTTTAATTTTGAACTTAAAACTTCGTCCTTGGTCATTTGAATTGATTCCATTGCGGATTCGTTTTCGGAAGCAAAGATTCGGGAAAACTGACTGTCCCTCAAAGCCAATAGCCCTATTTGCATTTTTTGGCGATCTGAAAGTGTTGAAATATTTTCTAACTTTTGGCGCAAAGAAAACTGCTCGGATTTTTGATAGTACTCACCAATTTGAACCAAGTTTTCTTCTTTGAATAAAAATGACTGGGCAAAGTTTACTTCCTTTTCTTCGAGTAAAATGATCATGCCAAACAAGTTCATGAGAAAAAGACAATAAACGATGGGGGTTTTTGCAAAGCTCTTAAATGACATCAGATATGGTAAAAACACAGTTATTCCTGACCAGGCTGATCAGCAACTTTTTTGCTGGGTTTTATGTTTTTTGTCTTATCAGTGACCAGTCCAATGGACGTTTCAAAAACAGAAAACACTTCTTTTTCTTCTTTTGAAAGGCTCATTGATTGAGGCGATTGATCAGGAGCCTTTTTCGAAACAGACGCAATCCCGCGCTGAGCCTTGAATTCTTGAGACGAAGACTGAATCAAATAGGCAAGAGCGGATAGTTTTTGAGTTTGATTTTTTTCAATTGCAGCAGTCAAATTGGATTTTTCTTGAATTCTTTTCCAATAGGCAAAAGACATTTCATAATTTTTATCTGATCGAAAATGATCCTGCAAAATAAGAAGGGAAATTAACGACTTTTTTGGAATTTGCTGCAACTGAATTTGCAACTCACTGTTGTGATCCTCGCGGGACTCGGAACTTCTTTCAGAAAAAAATTGTGCAAGTAAACAGCTCTCTTTCCAATCAGCGGAAAGCAAATTTTGGTTGTTTTCCTGACAAATTTTATTTTCATAATCCAAATTAATTTCTGGATCTGAATGGGTGATTGATCTCGCAAGATAAAACATGTCTTTGTGCTGCTCATCAATTTCGGTAAACTTTGTGTCCATTTGTGAAATGTTTTTTTCTTCCATGAGCAAACAGTCTTTTTTATTCGTCACATAGTAGTGGGCTATGGCCATTTCTAAGCGTTCAATGGGCAGCTGTAGCTCTGCAGGTAAGTCTTCGCATAAAAAGCCTCGGTCTCGCATTGCCATTAAAGAAGCGACTTTTTGAGATTCAATTTTTTTCACAAAACTGATGCTTCCAAACAGAATGATAGCTCCGAAAGCAAAACTTAAAATAATACGTGCAAAGAGAATTTCTAAAATTGTTGGGGGGAAATCAAAACGATGGGCCTTGGAAACAGCGTAAGAATTGGACATTCTTTCATAGAATGAAAAACGTTGCGGATGGATCATCATTTCAAGCAAAGGGAGTCCAAAGAAAAGAAGTGAAATGCCATAACCATAACTGCGCTGAAAGCTGCTCCAAAAAGATATCGTTTGCTTTTGAGAAAAGTTTTTGATGGTGTGCACAATTTCAATCTGCATGATTTTCTGACCGAAGGTGTGCCCCAGCAGGTGGGTCTGCAAAGCGATTGAGATCACAAATAAATGAAATCCCATAAAAAAGACAGCCAAGAAAAAATTCCAGCTCACTTCGAGATCACCATAAAAATTATTTTCTTCAAACAGTCTGATCAAAGGAGATAAGAATAAAAATAAAAATGGAGAATTCAAAACAATATCAACAAAACAAGCGACGATCCGATCAGCTAAAACCGGCGCTTTCAAAGAATGATTATTTTTTTCTGTATCGAATGCATAGCCAAGATCTTGAAAAACCATAGCTCGTTTTCGGCATTTTCATAGACAAACAACAGTCTAGCGAAGAGCTCTCACTCACTTATATTTCTAATTGTGCTTGTGCTATTTTTTCGTTCAAATTTGGAGATAATTTTTGCGCTTGGAGCAACTGAAGCTGCTCTTTCATACCAGCCTTTTGTCGTGCAGGAAGCTTTGCATTCAGTTGAAATGCGATGGCTAACCTTGCTGCCACTTGTGGATTTCGCTGGTCATGGTATTTCATCTGTTCCGCCATAAAAGCATAGGTCTCTGAATAAGTTTGGGAGTGATGAAAAACAGTATAATTTTCAAACAATCCACGGACCATACCGTAGACATGGTTTGGATTTTCTGAATTATAAAAATTTTCTTTCATCAAGTGGTGTATTGCCGGGACAATGGTATGCTTTGGTACAGCAGAAATGATTTTAAAGATCTTACTGAGAACTAGGGAATTGTCTTTCCATTTTCGAAGTTCATTCGAAATTTCATCAAGTGGAAATTTAGACCCCAGGGATATCAGCAGTTTTAGGCCAGAAGTCACATCAGTAAAATTTTTACGATGATCAATCATTCGCCTTGCACGTTTCAAAACAAGATCCGAATCTGTTTCGATGAGATAATCTAAAATTTGAAATTCAAAAGCTCGAAGACCGGCCGAAGCAGGAGAGTACGCTGTCCCAGGCTCTCCCAGGGCTTCAAGGTCCCCTTGGCAAATTTCCAGTTGGATGAGCAAATCATTGCGCAAGTCATTGGCCATGTGTTTTCGATAAGTTTGATACTGGTTCAAAATCAGATCAGGGTTAAACAAATCGAGTTGCGTGGAGAGTGATTGAAAACTGGGAAATTCCAAAAGCTTACTTTTCAAGCTGGGCAATATTTGCTGTTGTCTCATTTTTGATTTGAGTAACTGTGCAAATTCATGAACTAAACTGAGCTCCTCTTTTTCTGAAATCACCTTGGGTGAATTCTGTGACAAGATCATCGAGCTATGAAAAGTCTGCGCAATTTCAAAAGCATTAAAGTCATCAGTCTCGGTACCAAAACGCTTCACGGTTTCTGATATAGTTTCATCAAAATCAATCAGCACTGGGGCCGAAAAGTTTTTAAATAAAGAAATTTGACCATCTGAATTCCATGGCAAGACCAGTTCATCTTGCAAATTTTTAAAAATAAAAACAATTTCCCCATCCGAATTTTTTCGAAGACTTGAGTGGCCTTCAATGATCTGTGATGTCATCATATTTGATTCAACTAAAATGGGTATTAAGTATGCGGAAGCAGGTGTCGACTGAAACTGAGAATCCAAAACATGGTGATTCCGATTTTGACTTAAATCCTGTCTAAAAGAGATTTTAAGTTGGCTTCCCTGAACAACTTTTGAAATATGAACCTTCGGCGTACCCGATTGGATATACCAATTTTTAAATTGGGTGAAATCGAAACTGGTTTCCTCTTCGAAGTGTTGAACAAAGTCCAAAATAGTTATGGCTTGTCCATCAAATTTTCTAAAATATTTTTTTAGTACTTCTTGAAACAGCTTCTTTCCTAAAATCACTTGAATCATCCGAATGACTTCAGAACCTTTTTCATAAATCGTAGCAGTGAAAAAGTTATCTACAGATTTTCCTTCAAAGGGCAAAACAGGATGTCGATTTGGCCCGGCATCTTCAGTGAATTGTCTGCTTTTCAAAAGATTAACAGTTTCAACTCGCTGAATCGCAGCTCCCAGCCGTTCTGCAGAAAATTCTTGATCGCGGAAAACAGTTAAGCCTTCTTTGAGTGAGAGATGAAACCAATCTCGCAAGGTGATTCGATTGCCCGAATAATTATGAAAGTATTCGTGGGCAATGACGGATTCAATGTGTTCGAAATCTTGATCTGTTGCAGACATTTGATCTGCTAAAACATATTTCGAATTAAAGATATTCAGCCCCTTATTTTCCATCGCTCCAGCATTGAAATCGTCGATAGACACAACCATGTACTGATCAAGATCATATTCCAGGTCAAAAATACGCTCGTCCCATTCCATGGCGTGTTTTAAAGAATCCAAAGCAAACTGGCATTCAGAAATTTTATCCTGACTAGCATAAAACTGAAGCTTTACTGATTTGCCAGATTTTGTTTTAAAGTGGTCTTCTAACACCGCCAAGTCACCCGCAACCATTGCAAACAGATAACAAGGCTTACGGCTTGAATCTTCCCAAACTGCAAAGTGTCGATGGCAAGCGACAGGGCCCTGTTCAATTAAGTTTCCATTGGATAACAACACTGGATAGTTTTTTTGATCTGCTTCAATACGTACTTTAAAAGTTGTCATCACATCGGGACGATCCGCAAAGTAAGTTATTTTCCGAAAAGATTCAGCTTCGCACTGTGAGCTGATAATTCCTTTGGAATCATATAATCCTTCAAGTGATTTATTTGAAAATGGATTCATTGTCGTTTCCATTTCAATCGTGTGTTCATAGGAATCAAGGTGGGGAATAACCAAAGTTTTGGTATTGATAACAAGGGTTTCCAAAGGGCGAAGATGTCCATCCACTTTAAGCCATATGAGCTGTACACCTTCACCGTTCAGCTCGATGGAGTTTTGCGATCTTGCATCACTGGTGGTGTTCAATTGTCTTTTGATTCGAAATTTAGATTGAACAACACACAAATCTTTCAAAATCGAAAATGAAAGTTCGTAGTTTTCAACATGGTGAGTGAAGGGCTTATAATCTGTAATGCGCATCGTTGAGCTATGCTGCCTGAAAACTACTGAATCTCAAGGCTTTTTAGTTTTCCCATGGGATTTTTTTCGATGGAGGCAAGCCCCACTTTTTCAGAACCGCGATAAAGAATCATCCGGGTTTTATGGGCACTGCTGGCATCTTGCGTAGCATCAGTATTGAACTGTTCATCGACTTCGACTCGATCAAATTGAATTGACCAAATGTCTTTTTTTTCAGTTAAAAATTTTTGTGCATCAATGATTTCTTCGTCGCCCGCTCCCGTTAAGACGAGCTTTCGGATTTTAAAATCTGCATCAAGATGGGCCATGTATTGACCACGCAGCTCACCAAAAACAAGTTGGTCATGTTCAACCGGTTTTACTGCCTGGATCATACGAACGTTTTTACCATTGAGCTCCTGAGCCATTTGTTGTTCCCATTTGACGTTTTGTTCCACGTCAATAGATCCACGAACACTTGCCACTTCACGATTTTTATTCGACGACATCGCTTCTTGCTGCAAGTTTAAATATTGATTAATCAAAAGACAAACCATGACAACGGAACCTAAGGAAAGGACCGAAACAGCCCGTTGATCTCTCAGACGAGATTGCCATTTAAAACGCTCTCGAGCCCGAGTGGGCAATTCAACTATGTTCTTGTCATCATTATTTTGATCAGACACGTTGTACCCCTTTTACATCTTTCAACTTCTTTATCGGAAAACCGTCTCAAGACTGGAGTTGCGAATCTTAATCCAACGCATTTTGACTGCAAGGGCCAATAAATTTGATTTTACAGGAGATGAAACGTCAAAGGAGTGGGCAAGTGCCACTCCTCCGCTTGACACGTCTCATCTTGAGACGTCAGTCTCAGCCGTCATCTTGAGACTAGAGAATTTTAAATCTAAATTTTTTTTATTTGAGTTAACTCAAATAAAACTAAGCTGCTCTTTTTCTTCGAGCTTGAGCTGGGTCAATCTGATATTGTTTTACTTTGCGGTACAAAGTTGCTCTGCCGATTCCCAAAGCTTTTGCTGCTTCGGTCAGATTTCCTTTGTATTGCATGATTGCTGATTCGATGGCTGTTGCTTCGATATCTTCCATCTTTTGAACTTTATTTTCAGGGTTGCCTGGAAATGCAAAAACATTTTGTGGCTGAGGAGCCGGAGAATCACCAGGAGGAACTGTCCAAGGCTGGGGTGGGCTGCCTACCGCAAGTGAAGGTGTTCCAACCATCAATTGCTGTCTGAAGTAAGTGTGATCAAGACTGTCTCGCCATTGAGTTGGAGAAAAAGCGTGGAAGCTCACATCGTGATTCTGCCAGTATTGGCGAGCTTCATCGATGTGCTGTTGATCGTCGGTCACAATAATACACAAAGTTTTATTCATAATTGAGCCCCTCCCCATTCAAGGGTTTGTTAAACATAAAATGTCTAAGCATCTATCGGTGCTTCAATGTGAGAATAAAGAGTGTTTCAAAAAAAAACGAAAAAACTTTACCTACGTCCTGATTTTATCTTCAACTGGAGCTTCGAGATCAAATGGACAGCCATTTTTTCCTGAACCTTACACATTTTCAATTCATCCCGGCGATAAGATCGCTGTGACGGAGTCAATGTTCCAGTTTCCAATTCCATTTCGTAATCAAGTTTGGAAGAGCGAATGCCTTCTAATTCTTTGGTTTGTTGCTTAAATAATTTCGTCACTCCACTGAGAGGAGCTACTTCGATCCACTCTTCTTTTTGACGGTACCAGCTGACCATACGAAGAAAGCGTGCTTTATTTTTTGCTAGAGTGAATTTTGGATAAGATTTATCGTTGAGCTGAAGAATATTATCAATTTGATCAAGAGCTTCGTCTTCTTCTTCTTCTGTCATGACTTTTCCATCAGAAACAAGAGATGCTTCAGCTGCTAGAATTTCTTCATCGCTGAGATCACCGGCAAATCTGTCTTCGGCTTTGCTGCTTCCCATGTCGTCTTCGTCATGATCTTCGTCTTGGGAGTCTTTTGAGCGATCATTTTTTACTTTTGGCTGCTGATGTTCAGGTTGATTTCCAGATGGAGGACTCATTTGGAAAGAGTTTATTGCTGCTACGCCCACGTCGTTGATTTCGTCGATCATTCATAACCCCCGGATACCCGCATTGCTTATTTTAGATTCGAGAACATATCCTAAAAAATCAAATGACACAAGATGGTAAAATTTTTAGGTTACACATAGGGAAATCTAGAGCGAAAAACGATAGCTTAAAAGAAAAACACGTCCCGTGGGGGTGTATCCCCAAACTTCCTGATAAGGCTGATTGGCAGCGTTTTCTATACGCAAAATTAGATCGTTTCTGTCGTCAATTTTCCACCTTGAGGATAAATGAACCAGATTCACAGGGGGTAAGGATTTTTTACTCGGTCCGTCGATATCTTCACGGTGGCCGATATGGCGCAGTGTGATTGAAGAGCTAAAAATTTCATTTGGATTCATTTGGATCATTAATTTCATCGAATCCTGAGGAATTCGGATGGTTTTTTGTTTAGTTTCCGCATTGAAAGACTGCAATTTTTGATAACTGAATTCAGACCGAAGACATATGCCGTCTGTCACTTTCATTTCGCTCAGTGTGGATAAAATTTCAAAACCTTCGCTTTTTGCTTTTTCAGTATTTTGATATTTGGATGAGGCTAAATTATATCCAATGAGATCATCAAAACTGTATCGAAAAAAACCAATTTGAAGCTCATGACCTTGAGGATTTCGAAATTGAAAGCCCCCTTCCATGGACCTGTTGGTTTCATTTTTCAGGGAACGATCGCCATAGGTTGAATAGAGCTGGAATAAACTGGCGTCCTTGTAACCAGAACCAAGGATCAAATAGGGCGAAATACCCTGGGTGAAATGATATTGAAATTGAGCCTGTAATGCAGTTTTTTTTCCGTCTGCTCGTACACCCCAAAATAGGGAAGTTGAATTGTAATCTACTTCGTGAATTCCAAACATTTCTGTTTTTGAAATCGAATGATCAAACTTTGTTTTTTGTGCAAAAAAATCAGAATAAAAAAACCCTTGCACCACAGAATTTTCAATACCTAAAGAAATATTCTGGGATATAGCTTCACTTCTCATTTCTTTAGAAGTTGATAGAACAAGTCGGTCACTGACTCCATCGCTTTCAGAAACCGACTTCGATGAATCAATATCATCTGGCAAATTTTCATAATAAATTGAATTGATATGATGATCCCAACGCAAAGAGGTCGCCCATTGTTCCCAAGCGAAATCAAAAACTCCAGAATAGATTTGGTTTTTGCGAGAAGTCGCTGCATTGGGATCATCATTTTTCTCAGAATCATCAGCAGCCCAGGAATCTTGCCGGTGAACGATGACCTTAAAACCAACAGCTTGGGACCACCGATAAGCTTGTAAAAGACTTCCGCTTTGCAATTGATAGCGATCTTTTTCTAAAACGGTATCTTGAAACCTAGGATTTAGTTTTTCTCGATCAAAGGACGATGCATAATCAGACTGCAAAAAGCTGCCACCGATTCCAGTTGTAAATTGATTTTTTTGATAAAAATATTCAAAGCTTTCGCGGTGAATGTTTTTATCACTGACTGAAATTTGCAAATATTTTTGGTCCCTATCATAGTTGTATTCCACAACACCAGCGATGGCTGAGCTGGATTGCTTGAGTGTTTGTGGTCCCTTTGAAATATTGACTTGACTGGAAAACTCTTGTCCGACTTGATTGGCTTCTGCATTTGCTGATGGCGAAAGCCAGTCATTCATTTTAATTCCGTTCCAGAAAATAGATGTGTAGGAACTTGGGGCACCTCGTATGGAAACTGATCGAGTTTGTCCAAAGGCTCCTGAACCAATCACTTGAATTTGACTTGAGTCTTCCAGTGCTTCTGAAGGTGATAGAAATCCTAGATCCTTGATTTTTTCAGAATCAAACATTTCGCGGCTTGGGGATTGAACCAAAGACTTTTTTTCATATGATTTTAATCTGTTCACTGAAGTTGATCCGTCGAAATCAATACTTTGTGCCAAGGCTTCTATTCTGATGTGCAAAACCAAAAGAAAAACGATGTTTACGGAGAAGAAAAAAGTAATTCCAAGTTTCTTCATTCTTCACTATCCCCTAACCACTTCATTAAATCTGAAAAACAGTGATCAACATGTGCCAAGCCTGACCATTCCTGCATCCGCCCATTTCTGGGCTCACTATGCAAAATCAGGGATCAGGATACAACTCATCCTTTTTTGGGCGGCCTGGGAAAAAAGACAGGTGTTCTGGCCGCGTAACTTGCAAAACCTGGCCGTGACGCCATATGGGCCTCCAATAAAGGGATTCCTGAAACTTTCAGAATTAAAAATGTCATAGTGAGAGGCGAAATCATTGTCACCCATCCCCAGGGAACTTCGAGGGCGATGAAAAAAATCCCCCACCACTGAACGACTTCGCCAAAATAGTTGGGATGTCGGGACCAGCCCCACAAACCACTGGTCATTAAACCACCCTTGTTCACTGGGTTGCTGGTGAAAACTTTCAATTGATAGTCACTGATCGCTTCAAATAAAAACCCAAGTATCCACAGGATCATCCCCACAAAAGCGGCCAACCCCAATTGGGTCGATGGGCTTTGATCAAAGGTGATGATCAGTGGCAGCGCAATAATCATCATGAAAAAGCCCTGAAGCCAGAAAACTTGTAAATAGGATCTCCAAATCCAAGTGGTGCCCCAAGCTTTGCGAAAGTTTTGATAGCGAATGTCTTCGAGATCTTTTTTCAGTGTTCTCAGTCCGATATGTAAAAAAAGACGAATCCCCCAAAAATTCACAAAGATGAAAAGCAAAATGGATCTTCCATCAAAGGGGTTGATATTTTGAAAGAAAAATTTCCATAATAAGACGGCACCGCTGGCAAGAACAAAGCCAGGGCCCCAAATGACATCAGCATAATCGTTTCTTTTTTTAACGAGTGCACTCAGA
>JBKCTJ010000114.1:0-11224 GCA_046318875.1 Pseudobdellovibrionaceae bacterium
TACAATAGTTGTATTCAAGCTACGTTGCGAGCTCTTGATTTTGCTGACCGCCGAGGGGATGTATGGGAAGTCAGTCCGTACAGCGTCGGCAGTCATTTGGCTTCGTTGGGTTTAATTATCCCAGCACAAGAACTTGATTCAGTGAATGCTGAATTCGATGCTCCGATGAAAACACTTGAAACAGAGGAAAACAAAGCATCCCTTGAGTCCCTTCGAAAGAATATTGGACTGATTCAAAGTGCTGTGTTTAAAGATTCACTCAAAGTGCTTGCCTTGGTTATTATCGAAGATAGATGGACATACAATGAACTGAACTTAGTTTTTGATGCGATCAAATCAAATGCTATGAATGGGTCTATCAATGTTGCTCAGGCTCAGAGTCACCTTCAAATTAATCCGTCCATCAAACAAAAATCAGCTCAGTCCATCATAAAGATTATTCAAAGTGTCGAGAAGATTTTGAAAGAC
Organism: Pseudobdellovibrionaceae bacterium; assembly: GCA_046318875.1. Lineage (GTDB taxonomy): Bacteria > Bdellovibrionota > Bdellovibrionia > Bdellovibrionales > Bdellovibrionaceae > JBKCTJ01. The sequence continues at coordinate 469 of JBKCTJ010000114.1, forward strand.
AACAAGGTTTCATTGCAATTTCTATTAGAAACTTTGAAAAATTTAAATGGCGGCAACTGATTGTTTTTTTTGATCTCAGAATTTGATTTCGGTATTGGTGGTCTGGTTTGGAGAATCGTTCCACCCATCTTCCTTTGATGCAAATCATTTTGACTTAAATTCTATCATTCCCTTATTTTTTTGCGTCGCAGCTCCCTGTCTTTATTGAGAGTTGGTCATTTTGATTGATTTCTAATTTAAAAAAATCTCCAATAAAGACAGAAATTCTTTACAAGGAGAACTCAGGATGAAGTTTTTATTTCCAGTGTTATTCGCTTTGGTTTGCTCAGCTCAAGGTTTTGCCGCTGAAGCAAAAAGTCGATCAGGTGCCGGTGCAACAAATCAGCGGGAGCGTAGCGAAGATTTGTATTTAGGTTTCGGCACGAGTGTGCCACAAAATCAAAATGCTTTGATCGATCCCAAAGGGCCAAGTCGAAGTGAAGGGGGCGAGTGGATTATAATTGATTTCAACCAGCCAATCTATGTCACAGATATTGCTCTTGTTGGGTATTCAAAAACTGGAGCTGGACAAGTGCTTTCCCACAGAGTGACAGCGACTGAGCTGATTCAAAATGGAATATCACAATCTTTTGATCTTCCAGAGATGTCTCATCCTGGGCAGGCATATGATGGCAGTTACCAAACCCATCCGCAGACTGGGAAAATTATATTAGCTTCAGGGAATTATGTTCGGACTTCTTTGGGGGTCACTCTGACTCGGTTAGTTTTTCAAGCTGAAGGTTTTTATAATAATGATGCATCATTGATGATTCACTTGAAATCGCCAGAAGGTTTTTTGTACAGCGATTACCGAATCTCGCGAAGAGTTGTTAACCAGCAACCTGTGAATCCAACTTCCAATCCTTCCCAGATTTTGACTTCGGGAGTTTACCGCGAACATTATCCGAATCCAAATCAATACGGAGACATGGTCATCCGAACTTCAGGAAATGTGCTGTTTGTTCAGGATGGTAATCTTTCTTTTTCAATGACTTGCAATTGGAATAATCGCACTTGTTTTCTGAGAGATTCAAATCAAGGACAGTGTCATTCTTTTCGGTTTGAGCTTATCAATTCTCGTGAACTTTACTGGACAAATCCTTGCCAATACACCAGTGGTTCAAGCTTTTGGTTAGGACCTTTGTAATTGAGTGAACCAGGGGGACGAAACTCCCTGGCTTGATTTTGGAATTTGTTCGATAAATTCTTTTTGAACCCACGTTAAATTAATGTTTGCCGCCGGCAAACTAAAAGGGTTTACTTCCGGCAAGATATGCTGCTAAGCCACCCAGTAAAATCACGAATAACCAAAGTGGTTTTGCAAGACCTGGTTTTCGGATAAACACTGCGGTAACTCCTCCGAAGAAAAGCCAAATGACCAATTTAGCAATGGCCCATCCTGGAATTCCACTTTGCGCAAGCCCCAAGCGCGCAAGCAATCCAAAACCTGCAACCAGGGAAAGGACAAGGCCAATTCCGTGAGTGATGGCAACGCCTTTGCGCCATGAATGAGTTTTTGTTCCACCATTGATTGCGTTGGTCGCAACACCACCCAGTGCAAGAAAAACCATTAAGATACCAATTAAATGTATTACTTTGTAAACATCATAAGAAATCATATGCAGCTCCTCCAAAGGAATTGCGAATATAACTGTGGTGTAAACTGGATGCAACTTGATGAGTGAATCGGTTGATAGCTGCGTCAACGCCGCAGTTGTTAGCTGCGTGAACGCCGCAGTTGTTAGCTGCGTGAACGCAGCGGGTGCCGGTCCCAAAATTCAGTGACGTCTTTTAAAATTTGTTGGGAAACCAATTCACTGGCTTCTTTTTGGAACCAGTCTTGGGGCATTGATTTTGTGTAACTGGGATTTACGAAACGATCGTCCATTAAAATGATCAGACCTCGATCATTTTCTGATCGAATCACCCGCCCTGCGGATTGAACTGCTTTGGCCATAGCAGGGTAAGTATAAGCATAATCAAACCCCGCGTTGTAGTTTTGTTGATAATACTGGCTCATTTTCTCGCGCTCGAGATCAAAATTGGGAAGTGGTGGGCCGACAACGAAGGCTCCGATGATCATTTCACCTGGATAGTCGATACCTTCTGAGAAAATACCACCTTGAACAGCAAAAATGATATAACTTTCATCTTTTGATTTCAGCTTTTCGATCAATTCATCGACTTTGTTTCTGTCCATAAATCGTTCTTGTTTAAGCAGAACTGTGTTCGGAGGCGAAACAAATTGATACAAGACTTTTTCTAAAAAATCGAAACTGGGAAAAAACACAAAATAATTTCCCTGGCGCAAAGAGCTGATTTTATGAATAGCATCAGCAATCTTAGGGTAATTCTTCAAACGCTGGGAGTATTTGGAAGAGATTTGTGGAATAATTAAAAGTTTCCGATGTTCTTTTGGAAAAGGAGTGGCAAATTCGGCAGTTTTCAAATCAGAAAAAGATAAGCCTGATAATCGACTGTAATAGTCAAAGGGCTTTAGTGTTGCAGAGAACCCAACCACTTGCTCATAGGAATCGTAACATTGCTTAAGCATTTCAGAAGCGTCACAACAAGTGATTTTCACCGTGGCTGGATGCGGATGAAATGTCGCGAAAAACTCGGGCCGTTCTAAGAGTTCTAAAGCAGATGTGAATTCAGACCAATAAAATGAAAATCTTAACACCACATCTTTGGGTAAGATTTCAACTTCAGAATTGAGATAACTCGATAAAAATCCTCGCAACATTTCATCTTGCAAGTGAAAATCTAAAATCCGGGGGGTGATCAAACATGATTTTTCACAATCTTTAGGCGCGCATTTTTCAATGATGGCAAGACATTGATCCAATAAATCCTCGGCTTCGGCGCGAAATCTCAAGGGGAGGTCATGGATATCTTCTCGCATTTTTTCTAACGTATACTTCGATAGCGAAGGTGAATAATAATCCATGGCCCTAGCAGGTAAATTATGAGCTTCATCAATAATTAAATTAGGTTTGCCAGTTTGATCCAGACTGATGCCGCCGATTTTTCCAATGGCAGATTTTGGTGCAAAAACATAATTGTAGTCACAAATTACAACGTCGGCTTCTTGAATTGCATCGATTTGAATTTCGAAAGGGCAAACTTGGAATTCTTCTGCCATTTTTTTAAAAACCTTCGCCGTTAAATTTTTCTTTTTCGCTAATTTTTCGATGATCTGATGTTCTGCAAGTTTTGTGTAATGGTCTTTGGCATATTCACAAAATTCTGGGTTGCAAATGGGTTCGTTCTTCAAACACATTTTGTTTTTTGCTGTTAAGGTCATTGCTTTCAGCTGAACACCAGTGTTTTGCATGCGATCAATGGCTTCTTCGGCAACACTGTGCTGGCTGTTTTTAGGTGTCACATAAATCACTCGCTGACCACGAGTGAGTGATTCTTTTAATGTAGGATAAAGAACGCCCACAGTTTTCCCTAGGCCCGTGGGGGCTTGGATCAGCATTCTCTTTTTTTCGCCGAGACCTTCTTCGATAGTTTGAATTAATTCCAGCTGACTTGATCTGGGTTTTTCAAAAGGAAATTGAAAATTGGCAGATGCTTTTTTTCTTCTCAAACTTCGCTTTTCGGAAAGTTTAGCTTCATCGACCAATTCATCAAGACGCCGATTCATCCAATCTTCAAATTCAATCTGATTCCATGGCAGAATAAGATCCTGGTGATCTCCATTCCGGGTGGAAACTAAATGCAAATTCATTTCCGGAATTTGTTGATGTTTCAACCAATAAAAATATCCATAGGTGCGCACTTGAAGACAATAGGGGTGCTCAAAGGTATGATATTTCATTCGCTTTGATAGTTCGTAAATATTGAAGGTCGTTTTGATTTCTTCAATTTTAGGAGTGTCTCCAGAAAACAAACCATCCATTCGGCCACTGATTTCGAATAAAAAACCATCACGTTCAAATTGAGATTGAATGTAAACTTCAGCGGCATAAGCGGGATCAGATTTTGTTTTTTCTGCTTGAAGTTTTTGATGGATGATCATGCCTTCTTCTTGGCCTCGGCCAAGACCTGAATAGATTTCGATGCTGCCTTTTCTAGGTGCTGGAATTGCAAAGTCTGTCACTGAAAGGCTAATTTTTTTGAGTGTCAAAAAAGTTCCAACTGTTTTTCAATGGAGGGTTTCAAATGGGAATCAGAAAATGCTTGCAGACCCATGTTGCGTAAATGTTTCACCAAGGCACCGTTCCCTCGATGTTGAACGTAAATTCGCTGTGCTCTGCTTTGAAAAATTGTTTCGAGCAGATCATTCCAATCTGCGTGATCGGACATGACAAACCCCTTGGAATAACCTCGTGTTCCTTGGGCCATCCAACCTGAAGCAAAAGCGGTTTGAAAATTCTCGCCAAGGACTTGAGCTTTTGTTGTTTTTAAGAAAGATTGAGGCACCAGGAAAAGTTCTCCGCGAAGTTTTTGATCTGGTGCAAGTTGACTCAAGCAAATGGTGTCTGCCAAAGCGATTCCTTGCTTTCGATAACACTCAGTCAATGGAGAAACTGGAGTGTCGCAATAAATGGGTCTTTGTGCATAGGGTTTAAGAACGCCAAGAACTCTTTGTGCTTTTCCAAGAGAATAGGCAAAGAGCACACTATTTAAACCCAATTGTGAATTTTCATTCCACCATTCATAGATTTGTTTCCCCACATCAATATTTTTTTTCCATTGAAATGCAGGTGTTCCAAAAGTCGCTTCCGTAACAAAGACATCACAGGTCACAGGATCAAACGGGTGGCAGGTGGGATCAAAATCGCGTTTGTAATCTCCAGAGATAACCCAAACTTCACCTTGGTATTCAATGCGCACTTGGGCCGAGCCCAGAATGTGGCCGGCCGAATGAAGTGAAATCTGTACGCCGCCCAGTTCAAAAATTTCGCCGTATTCAAATCCTTGAACTGCGATATTTTTTCCCAAGCGAACTTTCAATAAAGATGTTCCAACACTGGCACAATAATATCTGGCACTACCTCGTCGAGCATGGTCACTATGAGCATGAGTGACCACGGCATGTTCAACAGCCCTGGAAGGATCAATATAGAATTTTCCAGGGCGACAATAAAGTCCCTGAGGCGTCAATGTGATCATTCAAAAAACACTACTCAACGCCAGGTTCCAGATCAAGCTGTATCACTGTGTGATTTTTGCGACGTCGGATCACTGACACTGTTTTCATAGCTTTTTTTCAAAAAAATTGTTTAGTGAAATTAAACACTGCAGTTATGATTTTTTTAAAGAATGATCATTTTTTGGCTGCAGATTGTTAAAAGGTATACCCAAAGGGTACAGTTAAAAGACAAAACATCTCATCATCGGACACAATGAAATCCACAACCTGGTCCCGCTTAGTCTCCATCGCTCGCCCTGAATCAAAATTTCTATTGTGGGGTTTGTTTTTTTTAATCATCTCCAGCGGAGCTGGGTTGGCTTATCCCCAAATTGTTCGATGGATGGTGGATCATGTTTTGACTCCCAGGAAACCGGAATTGTTACTTCCCATGGTCTTGGTTCTTTTTGGAGCCTTCGTTGTTCAGGGGCTAGCGGGGAGTCTAAGGTATTATTGGTTTACGTTGAGTGGTGAAAAAATTGTCCTGCGACTTCGACATCGATTGTATCAAAAAATGATTTCTCAAGATGTTACTTTTTTCGATTTGAATCGAACAGGTGAATTGATGAGTAGGCTTTCATCTGATTGCACAACTTTACAAAATACGGTGAGCGTGAATGTTTCCATGGCACTTCGAAATATCGGGCAAGTCATTGGTGGCATGGGGTTTATGTTTTACACATCGTGGAAGCTTTCGGCAATCATGTTGATTTTAATTCCACCGACAGCCTTGGCTGCGGCTGTCTTTGGTAAAAAAATTCGAAAGTATTCAAAAGCCTTTCAAGAATCTTTAGCAGAAGCAAGTATCGTTGCTGAAGAGACCCTATCCGGTGTGCGCACAGTGAAATCTTTTGTGCAAGAAAAAACAGAAGCTGATCGATATCAACTTTCATTATCAGATGCTTTACTGCTTGCGCAGTCCCGAGTGCGATCAATAACAGAATTTATGACTATAGCTATGATTACAGGACTTGGCGCAATTTGTTTTGTGCTTTGGTATGGGGGGCGAGAGGTTATCCTGTCCCAGTTATCGGTGGGTGATCTGACACAGTTTTTATTGTATTTAATGTTGGTCGCTATTGGTGTGGGAAGCCTTGGCAGTTTATGGGGTTATCTCATGGCGGGAGTGGGGGCAAGTCAGCGAGTTTTTGACATTCTAGAGCAAGACCCCAAAGTGAAAGATACCGGAAAAATTTTAAATCAACTCGAAGGACGAATTGAATTTCGCAACGTCCATTTTAGATATCCCACACGAACAGATTTTGAAGTGCTGAAGGGACTTGATCTTGAAATTAAACCTGGAGAAGCCGTTGCGTTGGTGGGGTCGTCCGGTGGTGGGAAATCCACCATAGCTCAATTAATTCCCAGATTTTATGAACCCACAGAAGGTTCCATTTTTATTGATGGAGTGAATTTAAATGAAATTAAGCCGAGTTGGATTCGGGAGAAAATAGGAATTGTTTCCCAGGAACCTGTCTTGATTTCAGCAACCATCGAACAGAATATTCGCTACGGAAAACCTGATGCGACCTTGGGTGAGATTCAATCGGCAGCAAAAGCTGCAAACGCTTTGGATTTTATTTTAAGTTTTCCAGATGGGTTTCAAACCCGAGTTGGAGAAAAAGGAATTCAATTGTCCGGTGGTCAAAAACAGAGAGTAGCCATTGCTCGGGCTGTTTTAAAAGATCCAAAAATTTTAATTTTAGATGAAGCGACCAGTAATTTAGATACGGCGAGTGAATCATTAGTCCAAGAAGCCCTTCATCGTTTAATGGTGGGACGAACGACATTGGTCATTGCACATCGACTGGCCACAATAAAAAGTGCAGATTCTATTTTTGTGATTCACAACGGACAAATTGTCCAGCGCGGTCGACACGAAGATTTGTCGAAGTTGACAAAGGGGCTTTATTATCAGCTTTTACAAAGGCAGTTTAAAGACGAAGAAAATGCTGGAAATCTTGAACCTAAAAATCAAAACTAAAAATCAAAACTAACAAATGATGAGACGGAGAAAACTTCAATGAGAAAAATTTTAAACTCAGATCAAATAACGGTTCAAGCAGCGGAGGCCATCAGGAACTTTCATCCTCAAGCTGTTGATAAAGTGATTCAAGCAATCAATGAAAACGAATGGGTCATTGTTGGAATGGCGCAGAACCCAGTTGTTAAAAATGCCAAGCGTCACTTGGATTCGAAGAGTATAAAATATCATTACATTGAAAATGGGAGCTATTTTTCCCAATGGAAACTGCGTTTAGCTATAAAAATGTGGAGTGGTTGGCCGACCTTTCCCCAGGTTTTTCACAAGGGGAAATTGGTGGGCGGTGCATCTGATTTAAAAAAGTACTTACCTTAGACTTAAAAGTTCCTGCTCTGTCAAAATCTAGTCTTGGATAAATTGTTCTAGGCTTGCTAGTTATTTAAGAATTGGATACCTTGTGGCCTTGAACTTTCTAAAGATTTTATTTCTTACCTTAATCATTTCTCTGCATGGCCACGCACAATTATTTTTGGTCGAAGAGGCCTGCGCTTGTCAAAGTGGCCAAGTCGATGCGTTTGAGTTTCCGAAGAAGTTTAACTTCGGAAAGCTAAAGGGTCAGTGCATTGACTCTTGTCGCTTTCGAAATTTAGAAATGCTTGAAGCGAATTCTGAAGAAATTTTCATAGCAAGTATTCTTCACGAAGGAAAATTTTGGAAAGCAAAAGTCACTAAAGCATTTTCCTCGGTGGAAATGGGATTTGAAAACTTTGCTCCATCAGTAGATCATGTTTTTTTAAAATTCCAAATGTCAGAGGGTTCCGCAGTGACACTTTTTCATTTAGAAGATTCCTTTCTGTCGCCAAAATATGAAACTAAAGAAATTAAAACCCTAGTTTTATCCATTGAGGGGGTTCCTGCAAAAGGTTCCAGATATTCACTGATTGATGCGTTTTTTGGAAATTATCTTGTGGCCTATCGTTTGCTTTCCGCTGAAGATGCTCACAAACATATGGTCATTAAGCAAAAAAATCCGGTTTCGTTTTACCCTCTCCATTTTAAATCCGATGAAATATTAGGTATTTTCGAAAAATCCATGTCAGAAGCAAACAAATTTGGTTTTAAACAGCACTATGATTTACTTTCAAATAATTGTGCCACTTCGGCATTTGCTTTGTTACCCACCTCAGATAAATTTTCTAAAGTCTGGTACAAAAAGTTCTTTGTTGAAATGGCAATTCCACTTTCAATCCATTTCCCTTTCAGCACAAAGTATGCTCTTCGACAGCTGGGTTACATGACTATTTATTAATCGAAATCTGGTTAATCGAAATCTGGACATAAACCATGTTTTCTCCTATTCTCTGATGTCATGAATATATTTTCCGATCAAACCATTATGGCAAGGCGCCAAAGACTGATAGCGGCATTCAATGATATTCTGTCATCAAATGAAAGTGTCATTGTTTACAGCGGTGATCCGATTCACAAGCCCGGAGGTTTGGATCAGCAATACCCATTTTTATCTCATCCCATTTATTATTGGCTGACAGGCCATCGGCGCCATGGGGGCGCCGTGATGTTTGCGAAAGATCTGGGGTGGGTTGACTATGTGAATCCCATTTCGCAAAGTGAAAGGATTTGGGAAGGTGCTGACGAGAAATCAGTCGATATTTCTTCATCATCATTTTTTTCTAGAAAAAATATTTCTGAGTTGCCCAAAGACCGATCCCAATTTCAAGAAGTTTATTTATTCGGACAGTTGAATTTCAATGATTCGAATTTGGTCAAAGTGACTTCAACAGCTCAGCAAAATAAAGACAGGGAAAAACAAAATTTATTGAAGAGAAAAATGGATGAAGTTCGTCGAGTTAAAGATCATGAGGAAATTCAACTCATTCAGAGAGCTGCTTCCATTGCTCGATTTGGGTATGACGAACTGCGAAGGATTGTGAAGCCAGGTCTCACTGAACGTGATTTGCAAATTGCTTATGAGTCCACTGTTTTAAAACATGGCTCAGAAAAACTTCCCTATGAGACCATTGTTGGAAGCGGAAAAAATGCAGCTGTCTTGCATGCTATACCAACCTCTAAAGTCATCGCAGAAGACGATTTGATCTTAATTGATGCGGGCGTGGACTTAGCTGACTATTGTGTCGATATCACCAGAGTCTTTGCAGCAAGTGGAAAAGTCAGTCCACGGCAAAAATCCATGATTGAAATTGTGCAAACAGCTCAAACGAACTCCATCAATGCATGCACAGCAGGAGCCCACTGGAAAGACATTCATCGTATTTCAGCTTCCACAATTGCTGAGGGATTAAAATCATTGAATATTTTGAAAGGAAATGTGGAAGATATTTTAAATTCGGGTGCAATTTCTGTGTTTTTTCCCCACGGCGTGGGACATATGGTTGGTCTACGAGTGCGAGATGTGGGATTTGAAGAAAACACTGAACCTCAAAAACATTGCGGAGTTATTCTGCGAGTCGATATGCCGATTCAAGAAAATCACATCTTAACAGTTGAGCCTGGTTGTTATTTTATTTCAGCTCTGTTAAATAACACCGAGCTAAAAACTAAATACAATGAGTTTATCAATTGGCATGAGACTGCAAAATGGATGGATTTTGGTGGAGTGCGTATTGAAGATGATATTCTGATTACAGATTCAAAGCCGATCAATTTAACAGATGTTGTCAGCAGGTAATATGACTTTCATGGCTTGCTGTGGCGGACAGAAAGTCATGGCTTTCGAAAAACACTCAATTAACTGTTCATAGATTCATGCATGAGAAGTGCCCCGCGGTTTGCATAATCCATTTTTGAATTGATATCATAGTTGACTAAAATTCCCGGACTTTTGGAATTATAAAGATTAGTCACATTTGTTATAAATTTTCTCCATAACAAGTGCTAATTTTATTTATTGGTTGTTTAAATTTTTATTAACCACACTGAAGTCACAACTAAAACGGAGGTTTTATGAAATTTTTAACTATTCTTTCTCTATTCTCTCTTTTCAGCAATGTTCTTGCTGCATCTGAGTACACAATGGAACTTGAAAAAAAATACTTTGTTCCTGTCAGCGCCACACAAGCTCTTGCAGATTTAGAAGCCGAAGCTAAAATGAAAATTCTAACAACTTGCCTCGAGCAAGAAGTGACCGCAAAAAAATTTATTGTCAACATTCCTTTTGACGTGAGCGATTTCGGTTTCTATCCTAACGGCATTCCAGGAAGTATCGAAAATCCTGTTTTTATCAATTTTAGCTACCCAACCGTCACCGCAACTTTGCAGTTTGTTTGCAACAATTGACATATAAATGGATCCTGAATACTAAGATTCTGTTTGAAAAAGGCAGCATTCATTCGCTGTAAAGCACAACCAAACCTTTGAAACCACCGTGTTCTAAACATATCCTTTCCAATTCTTAGAAAAGTTTTTTGGTACTTATATTCGTAGACACCTTTTTTTATTCTATTTGCTTGGGAAAAATAAATAAAGTAGTTCTTTTTAAAATATTAGTTTTCTTTTTAAAATAATTGTGATTCTGCAGACTGATTCTACAACTCTTAATATTTTCAAAAAAT
>JBKCTJ010000115.1:0-3080 GCA_046318875.1 Pseudobdellovibrionaceae bacterium
CGTGTATCTCCGTTTAACGGAAAATTCTTATATCCACATTGGAATCAAAGGCACCAGTGCTCAGTTCTCGCAATTGAAAAGTTATCAAAATAACCAATCTCAAGTTTTTGTTTTAACCAAGGAAAAAAGTCTGCTGATGGACTTTATTTCCAGTCTCACAAATAAAATTATCACGAACGATTCCGTCGCAGTTGATCGGAAAGCATTGTTTATTCAGGAGCTTCTGGAAGATACCCTTGAAGGGGTCGTGAAATCAAATTTTGCAAGCCTTGATCGAATGCAATCTGTTGGAAATCTTTTGGTTAAGCTCTCGAAACAAATTCCAAATATCGATAAGGCAATCGAGATTATGCAGCAGCAAAAGAACACGGAGTCTCGCCATCCTATGACGACTTGTTTAATCAGTATGATGCTTGCTGAAGAAGCTGGTGTCTTAAGTACTCTAAACCAAGACAAGCTAGCTGCGGGTGCCCTTCTTCACGATGTGGGTCTGCGCTTTGTGGATGAAAGCATTTTAAATCGTCCCCGCGAAACGTGGAGTTTAGAAGAATTAAGTCTTTATGAACAGCATCCCATCAAAGGAGCTGAAATGCTCCGCCGAGTTGAAGGGATGTCCGTCGAAGTTTTATTGATCATCGCCGAGCACCATGAAAATGCGATAGGGACGGGTTTTCCAAAAAAAATTCGTGATGTTCGTATGAATCCGCTTTCAAAAATAGTTGCACTCGCAAATTGTTTCACTGAATTGATTTTAAGTGAAAGTTCAAAAAGTTATACTCCGGATGAAGCGATTCAATACATTGATCAAGTTTTGGGTCAGCCCTTTAATAAGGGTTTATTCTCAAATTTAAAAAATATCATCAATTCAAGTCGTCTTGAAGCAAAGATCAAAAAAGCTTCCTAAAGTTTTCTTGTTTATCTAAGAACGTCGCCAAGCATGGAATTTTTGGAGCAAGTTTAAAACCTGTTCAGGTGCATGCTCACGCTTCCAAACACCTGCGGCATATTTATTTGCTTCTGCAAAAGTTGGATAGATATGAATGGTACCCAATATCTTATTTAATCCTAAGCTATATTTCATTGCAGTGACATATTCCGAAATAATGTCGCCGGCGTGATCGCCAACAATGGTGGCACCCAAAATACGATCTGATCCAGGTACAGTTAAAACTTTCACAAAGCCATGGGCCTCACCATCGGCAATGGCTCGGTCTAAATCATCAATTTCATAGCGGGTGACCTCGTAGGCAATATTTTTCTCTTTTGCTTCATTTTCACTTAAACCCACACGAGCGATTTCAGGATTTGTGAAGGTACACCATGGCACAACCCTGTAATCCACTTTGAATTTTTTAAGGGGACTCAACAAAGAATTCACAGCAGTAAACCATGCTTGATGACCTGCCATATGTGTAAATTGAAAAGGTCCTACGACATCACCGCATGCGTAAATGTTGGGAAATTTTACAGTTCGCAAATAGTCATCAACAGCAATTGTACCACGAGAACAGAGCTCAATCCCAAGCTCTTCTAGACCGAAGCCTTCGACATTGGGTTTTCTACCTAAAGCAAAAAGAACTTGTTTAAAAGCAATTTGGATAGAAGACCCATCGCTTTGGCAGTGAATGATTTGAGGTGAAGCTTCAAATCGCTCAACGGAATGATTTGTTAGAATCTGAATACCTTCATCACGAAATTTTTTCTCGAGCACTTCTGAGACATCGGCATCTTCCCTTGGAAGAAGTCGCAATGACTTTTCAATCAAAGTGACTTTGGTCCCAAAGCGCGCAAAACTCTGAGCTATTTCACATCCGATTGCTCCTCCGCCAAGAATGACCAAGGATTCTGGAAGTTGCTTCAAATTCCAAATCGTGTCGCTAGTCAAAATTTGAATCTGATCCACTCCAGGTATGGCGGGAACCAGTGGTCGTGCTCCCGTGGCAATAACGATGTTTTTTGCAGTGATTATGTTTCCGTTGACTTCCACTTCGTAGGGAGTCCGAATTTTTGCTTTCCCTTGAATACAGTCAACGCCCAGTTTGGTGTACCGTTCCACTGAATCGTGGGGTTCAATTGCTTTAATGACGGATTGAATTCTTTGCATGACTTGCGGAAAATTCACTTCCGCTTTTTCAACTTGAAATCCAAATTCACTTCCCCGTTTTAAATAGCTAAACAGTTTTGCCGACCGAATGAGGGCTTTGCTGGGAACACAGCCCGTGTTCAAACAGTCCCCACCCATTTTGTGATTTTCAATGAGTGCGACTTTGGCTTTGATTGCTGCTGCGATATAAGACGTCACCAGACCCGCCGAGCCAGCTCCAATGACAATCACATTAAAATCAAACTTTTTTGGTCGGGAGTATTTTCTTAAAGCCATTCGACTTCGAAAAAACTCGATAACCTTTTTTGATAGCAAGGGCAAAATGGCGATGATTAAAAACGAGAAGATCAGTTCTTGAGAAAGGATCCCTTTTAAAGAATCAATTTGTGAAAGTTGAGTTCCAGCATTTACGTAAGCCGCCGTGCCCGGCAACATGCCGATCATACTCACCAGGAAGTATGTTCCCATGCGGATGGGTGTTAAACCCATCAATAAATTAACAATGAAAAAAGGAAACACCGGTGCAAGCCTTAATGTAAACAAATAAAAGGCTCCATCTTTTTTAACGCCTTCGTTGAAGCTTTTCAGCTTGTCACCAAATCGTTGATTGACTGTATCATTGAGCAAATATCTTGCTGTCAAAAAAGCTAAAGTAGCACCAATGGTGCTGGAAATTGAAACTAAAAATAAACCTAAGGTGAAACCAAATATTGCGCCACCGGCTAAGGTCAATATTGTTGCCCCTGGCAAGGAAAGCGCCGTTGAAAGGATATAGATCACAACAAACATCGCCGCTGCCAAAAACGGATTCTCAAGGCGAAAATTTTGTAATGATGTGCTTCGATTTTTCAGTTCACTGAGCGATAAATAATTGCCTAAATCAAAATAAAAAAAACATCCCACAAGAACGGCTAGAAAAAATCCGATGACTATTTTGCTTTTTTTATTTTTGTTCTTCATAATACAAGTATTAAAT
>JBKCTJ010000116.1:0-8796 GCA_046318875.1 Pseudobdellovibrionaceae bacterium
TACTTGGCTCGAAAAACATCTTCGATTTTTTTCAATCGACTTTTTGACACGGGTCTGGAAAAGAAAATCGCGTGGTTATTTACCGTTTTGATTTGGATTGCCTTTGTTGACGCTGCCCAGTTTCCGGAAAAAGTGAATCAGTATCTGAAACTTATTTTGCAAGTCATTTTGATTTTCAATGTGTTTCGCTTCATTTATTTCGTGATCGAATCCTTCAGCGAAGTTTTAAGAGTCCGAGCTGAAAAAACGGAATCAACCCTTGATGACCAACTTGTTCCCTTCGCTTCCAAAGGGCTAAAAGCTCTTGTGATTCTTCTTGGGGGCCTCCTCACACTCCAGAGCTTTGGTGTGAATGTGAATTCAGTCCTGGCCGGTCTTGGAATCGGTGGTATGGCTATCGCCTTTGCCGCCCAAGAAAGTATCGCAGCTTTTTTTGGATCTTTAGTGATTTTAACCGATGCCCCTTTTAAATTGGGTGATTTGATCAAATTTGGTGATCATGAAGGCACTGTGGAACACATCGGGTTCAGGTCCACTCGGATCAGGGCCCTGAATGATACGCTGCTCATCATTCCCAATTCTACCATGGCCAAAGAGAATATTAACAATCTGACCGAGCGCAAACGCCGGCGGATTTCACAAACTTTGGGTATTTTGTACGAGACAGATGTGAAAAAAATCGAAGAGTTTATGGATCAACTCCGGTATTTTTTAATGCAACACAAAATGATCGACAGCAAAGATATCACAGTGACCTTTTCCGGATTCGGGGATTTTAGCTTATCCATCAAGATTGTCTTTTTTGTGCTTTCGTCTGCCCTGACCGAGGAAGCGAAAATTCAAACTGAAGTTTATCTTGAGTTTATGCGAATTGCTCAGAGTTTGAATGTTGGCTTTGCTTATCCGACTCAGACTCTTTATCACGTGCAAAATTCGCCAAGGTAAAATACTTGCAGACGTGGGATCTATTTAAATTAAAAAACTTACCCATTTTTTAGTAGGGAGAATCTGTCATTTTCTAAAGTTCAGTTTTCTTCTTCTTAGCTGGAGCTTTGGCAGGAATTTTCTTCACGGGAGAAGATTTGACTTGTTCAGGTTTTTTGAGCTTCGAAGTTTGCTCCCGAATCTGAGCCGTTTCTAAAAGAAGCTTCTCAGTTTCAACTTCACTCTTCATTGTATCTAAATTTGATTTTAAATTCTCTCGATCTTCATTCAGTGAACCAACTGATTTTTCAAGTTTAGTTTTTTCTTCTTTTAATTTTTCTAAATCATTTTTAAGACGCTTTAAATCAGCTTCGAATTTTTCTTTTTCCCTTTCAGCTTCGACTTGGGATTTTTTTAACTTTGCGGATTCCAGTTGCAACTGCGCTGTTTCTTTTTGAGATTGGCTCTTGTTTTTTTCGAATTCTTGTCGGGCTTTGGCCAAATCATTTTTTGCTCGGTCTTCTTCTTTTCGAAGGTCGTTCAATTGCGATTTTTGTTTTTCCACTAGTTTTTTTTCGCTTTCAGATTGCTGCAACAAAGCCTTTGCATCAATTTTTAATTTTTCTGTCGCTGCGACCGCTGCTGCTTGAGCAGATTTTGATTGTTCCATTTCAGCTTGATACTTTTTTATTTCCGCTTCAGCTTTGACCATGTCTTGTTTTGCTTTGGCATCTGCAAGTCGCGATTGAGCAATGGCTTTTTGAGAATCAGCTTTGATTCTTTGCGCATTCACTTCATTTTGGCGCTGTTCGGCTTTGGCTTTGTCAGCTTCTTTCACCACATCTTCTGTAGCATCGCGAGCTTTATCAGCTTCTTTTTGTGCTTCCTTGGCGGCTGAGGTTGCTTCTTTCGCAGCTTTTTCTGCCTCTTTGCGTTTTTCAACAAAGACGTTGCGGTCTTGTTGGGCTTTGGCCACTTTTTCTTTTGCCAGTCTAACTTCGGCTTCAGCTCTAGCTTGCTCTTGCTCTGCTCGGCGCTGTTCGCGCTCACTTTCTGCAATTTCCAATTTTAATTTTGCCGTGTCTCTTTCAGCTTCGCTTTGGGCCCTGCGCGCTTCAGCTTCTGCCGCGCGGGCTTTTTGTAAAGCAGCTTGGGCTTCGGATTTTACTTTATCTCGGCGTTTTTTTTAGTCTTCCATTCGCTGACGGGCGTCTAAAGCTTCAGCTTTTGCAGCTTCGGAATCAGCTTGAGCCGCTTCGGCTTCGATGGCCGCAGAATCCTGCCCATAAGAAATTTTAGACATCATTGTTAAAGACATCAAAAAAGCCACCATCATCAACATTATTTTCTTTGATAGCAAAAACATGATCCACACTCCTTGAAAACTGAAATCAAATCCAAACAATCGACCCGTATTGGCCTCACCTCATTCTGGCTAAAGCCTAAAAAAAGAACAAAACAAATGAATCAAATCAAGACATCGGTCCCGCAAAGCGGCAATCAAATTTTCTAAAATTTTTCGGCCCGACGGCGACTTTCGTCCCCTGTCAAAACTGTGATCAGTGGTTTTCGCTCTGAAATCAAATATAGGTGAACTCCAGCACTTGGAAGGGAGTTGAGACTTTGGCCGCATTGTTGCTCTAGTAAAAGTCACCCCCCATGGCGATCAGGGACTCCCCCCCCCAACCTGGTCGCTTTTTTTTTCTTCTCGACTCGATTTTCCCCAACCAAGACAAGACAATAACAAGAGTGAAACAGGCTTTTTTTAAATTCATCATTATATTTCTATTTCAATCACTCTTGATGAAACTGACTTGGGCCACTTCTCAGACTCCTTTGCCTTTGCCATCGCAAAAAAATATCATGATCTATTTGGATCCCGGCCATGGTGGACGAGAGCGTGGCGCGACCTCCGAGGGCCTCGCTGAAGCTGATCTGATGCTCATGTTCAGCAAAGAGTTAAAACAAGCTTTTGAAGACCATACAGCTTTTCAAATTTTGACAAGTCGGTCTCAAGATAAGGCAAAGCCCTTATCAGACCGAGTCAATGAAGCGCATTCTGAGAATGCAGATCTTTTTATAAGTCTTCATGCAAATAGCGCTTTCACCTCAAAGGCCAAGGGCATTGAAATTTTCGTACAGTCTGCCCATAACCCCGAGGAACATTCCGAGCCCTTAAATCAAATGATTTCAGATCTGGAACAATTCGGCAGACAACAGACTTCATTTGCCCTGTCCAGAAAAATTAAAACTGAAATTGCCCAGAACGAGAGTGAACTGAAAAAAACACCTATTCGTATCAAACAAGCTCCATTTTACGTTTTGGCAAAGACCCAGATCCCTTCCTTGCTTGTGGAAATCGGCTTTCTTTCCCATCCGCGGGAAAAACAAAAGTTGCTGCAGAAAAACTACCGCGCACAGATTGCTGAAGAAATTGTCACGGCCGTGAAAAACTTCGTAGACACAAGACAGCTGCACAAAGATTTCAGTGACAAGACTTCAAAGCGCATCCTAAATTAGTGCTCTTCATCGCAAATTTAATTTAATGAACGAGCCTACAAACGAGCTTATGAAAGAGCATATGAGCACAATCAAACGAGCCCACTCGCGTCAATGGAATGAACTTCGCCCAGTTAAAATCACACCTTCAGTTTCAGAATATGCTGAAGGTTCAGCCCTCGTTGAATTCGGCAAAACAAAAGTTATTTGTACAGCATCCTACGACAGCAAACCACCATCATGGTTGCAGGGGTCAGGCCGAGGTTGGGTCACCGCAGAATATGGAATGATTCCACGGTCCACTGAAACTCGAATGAAGCGGGATAAAGCTGCCACAGGCGGACGCACCCAAGAAATTTCAAGATTGATTGGCCGAAGCCTCAGGTCTTGTGTGGATTTAAAATTAATGCCTGAAAAACAATTGATCATCGACTGTGACGTTTTGAACGCCGACGGTGGCACAAGAACGGCTTCCATCACTGGTGGATTTGTCGCTTTGGTTTTAGCTTTGAAAAAATTAAAAGATTTAGGCGAAATAAAAAATTTCCCGATTTTACATTACGTTTCTGCAATCAGCGTTGGCTTAAAAAAAGATCAAGTATTTTTAGATTTGGATTACGAAGAAGATTCACAGATCAGCACGGATATGAATTTTGTGATGACCAGTGAAAAAAAATTCATCGAAATCCAAGGCACGGCGGAAGATCAGGCCTTCAGCAAACAAGAATTTTTGCAGATGATGGACCTTGCAGAACAAGGCTGCGTTCAGTTATTCGAAGAGCAGCAAAAAATATTATCTGGCATTTTACCAATGAAGCAGGTCTAAAATGGAATTTTGGTTTGCAACAGGAAATTCTGGAAAGCTTGCAGAATACAAAGTTTTGCTGCAAGAACTTTTGACCCAAGGGAAAGTTCAGATTCATCACCAAAATGAAATTGCAGGATTCACTGCAAGACCCGAAGATGGAAAAACATTTTCAGACAATGCGACAATCAAAGCGCGGACTCTGGCTGCTGTGAAAAACAATCACTACGTTTTCGGCGAAGATTCTGGTTTGGAAGTTTTCGGAATGGATGGCTTACCAGGAATTCATTCAGCCCGCTATGCAGGTCCAAAAGCTCAGGACAGCGAAAATGTCGCTAAACTTTTAAAAATGATGCAACTCAAAGCCGTCCAAGACAGATCCGCAAGATTTTTTGCAGCGCTGACGGTGAACACACCCAAGGGAGAAGTCTGGAAATTCGAAGGCGAATTAAAAGGCAAGATTTCGAAAACTCCCGCAGGGCAGCAAGGATTTGGCTATGACCCAGTTTTTGTGCCTGATGTCCAAGTCGATGCGAATTCAACAAAGACCTTGGCAGAACTGGGACCGGGTTTTAAAGTTCAGCACTCTCACCGTGCAGTGGCGTTTAGACAATTTTTAGTCAAATTTAAAGAAAGCGAAGGCCTATGAGTGCGACGGGAATGAAAATCTTTTCTGGAAACTCAAATCCCGCATTGGCTTCAAAAATTGCGGAAATTACGGGAATCCCCTTGGGATCTTCTGAAGTCACTTCCTTTGCAGACGGCGAAATCCAAGTTGAAATTCACGAAAGCGTCCGCGGACAGCATGTTTTTTTGATTCAGAGCACTTGCCCACCAGTGAATCAGAATTACATGGAGCTCTTTATTATGCTGGATGCTTTTAAGCGGGCATCGGCTGAACACATTACAGCGGTGATTCCTTATTACGGTTATGCCAGACAAGATCGCAAAGTTGCGCCCCGAGCTCCGATTTCAGCCAAAGTCATGGCTGACTTGATTTCCAGCTCCGGGGCTGACCGAGTTGTTGCTGTGGATTTACACGCTGCCCAAATTCAGGGCTTTTTCAATAATCCTGTGGATCATTTGTTTGCAATTCCGACTTTGGCGCGCACTTGGCGAGAGAAAATAGGTTTTGGAAGCGAGTTTGTATCTGTTAGCCCCGATGCCGGAGGTGTTGAACGATGTCGAGCTTTTGCAAAACGTATTGATTCTTCGATTGCCATTATTGATAAACGCCGAACAGGTCCAAATGAAGCCAAAGCTCTGCATTTAATCGGGGATGTTCAAGGCAAAACAGCCATTATCGTGGATGACATGATCGACACAGCAGGAACTCTTACACAAGCAGTTGACAGCCTTATTAAAAATGGTGCAAAACGTGTGTTCGCTGTTGCGACGCACCCGGTTTTATCAGGCCCTGCCATTCAACGATTGAAGGAAAGTGCCATTGAAAAAGTTTGGGTCAGTGACTCGATACCACTTACAGAAATCGCCAGAAACAGCGGCAAAATCGAAGTGATATCAGTGGCTCCCGTGATTGCAGAAGCGATAAAAAGAATTTACGGAAACGATTCCGTCAGTTCACTTTTTGACTAGTCAATTAAGACAAAACACTAGGACGCTAAGACCTAGGACGAAGGAAGCTTTATGAAAAGAGTTGATTTAAATATCGAGCCACGCGAACCAGGAAAAGCTAACAGCCGCGAATTCCGCAACAACAGTAAGGTTCCAGGCGTAGTTTATGGTGCAACGACAAATATGAATGTCATGGTTCATGTGAACGATATTTTAAAGTACAATACTCGTAATTATGAAAATGCTCTTTTCAATTTGAAAAGCAGCGATTCAAAAGCTAACGGTAAAGTCGTTCTTTTAAAAGAAGTTCAAGTTCACCCAGTGACTCGACGACCTGAACATGTTGACTTGTTTGCCATTGATTTGAATAAAGCAGTTCGAATTGACGTTGAAATAAGCTTAACCGGAAAAGCCATCGGCCTTGCTGAAGGCGGTCTTTTGAACGTCGTTAACCGAACAATTACGATCGAAGTTTTACCAAACGATATTCCTGAAAATTTGACAGCAGATATTTCTCACCTTGGTGTGGGAGATGCTTTACACGTTTCAGATTTAAAAGTTCCAGCTGGGGTAAAAATTATTTCTCCAATTGAAATGACAATTGCAGTTATCAACATCGCTCAAGAAGAAGCAGTAGC
Organism: Pseudobdellovibrionaceae bacterium; assembly: GCA_046318875.1. Classification (GTDB taxonomy): domain Bacteria; phylum Bdellovibrionota; class Bdellovibrionia; order Bdellovibrionales; family Bdellovibrionaceae; genus JBKCTJ01. Next base: position 6,442 of record JBKCTJ010000116.1, read on the forward strand.
ACCGACAACAGAAGCAGCTCCAGCGGCAGCAGCAGCGGCGGCAGCACCTGCAGCAGCAAAAGATGCAAAAGCAGCTGATCCAAAAGCAGCAGCAAAAACACCAGCAGCTAAAGCTCCTGCAAAAAAGTAATTTTTTGAATTCCAGCTCCACCCTTCGAGTGAAGCTGGAATCGATGAGATACAATCCATGTGGCTAATTGTTGGTCTTGGTAATCCCGGTAGCAAATACCTTCTCACACGACACAACGTCGGTTTCTTAGCAATAGATGTCCTGGCAAAATCCCTGGGCATCAAATTCACTGAAAAATTTAAGTCTGAGTTTTCCCTAGCTAAACTTGCGGGCGAAGATGTTGCCATTGCAAAACCTCAAACATTTATGAATTTATCTGGCGAAGCTGTTCAAGTCATTGCTGGGTTCTACAAAATTGATTTAGATAAAATCATTGTCCTTCATGATGATGTCGATCAGCCCTTTGGCCAGATTCGTCTGCATAAAAATCGCGGCCATGGTGGAAATAATGGAATCAAAAGCATTACTCAGCTCATGGGCAGCATGGACTATGCGCGGGTGAAAATTGGGGTCAGTCGACCTCCCCACCCGGATTTTTCTGTGGCGGATTATGTCCTTCAGAACTTTTCTGATGAGGAAATGAAGGTTTTGCCCGGGATTTTAGATCGCAGTCTAGATGCTGTTGAGGCGATTATCAAAATGGGAGTTGAGAAAGCGTCGACTCAGTTTAATCAGGTTTCTTCTAAATAAATTTAGTTTTTTGAAATTTCTTGTCTGTGCTCGTTGCCGAAGTTTTGGTTTTGAGGTGAAGGCGTTTGCAGTGGGAGTATGTTCAGCGAGCAACTCGTGTCCGAATGCTTCTTGGAAGTTTTTGGATTTGGTCTGCGAGGTCGTCGCCTTGGAAGGCTTCAACGTCCATGATCATGTAGCCGATGTGGTTATCTGTGGAGAGGCTTTGGGCTCTGATGTTTACTCCTAGTTTTGATACGAGGGAATTGATTTCTCCGAGGACTCCGGGTTCGTTTCTGTGGACGTTCATGATTCGTAAGACGTCTGGGGATTTGTGTATTTCTATCACTGGGAAATTAACAGCACCTGTTGTTGACCCGAAATTTAAGTATTTTCGGAAGCTTTCTGCGACTTCTTGGCCAATCGCAAACTGGGCTTCTTCGGTGCTGCCGCCGATATGTGGGGTTAGAATCACGTTTTTCATTCCCTGCAATTGCGATGTAAACTTTTCCTTGTTTGATGCTGGTTCTTCAGGAAAAACGTCAATCGCAGTTCCTGCGAGTTTTCCGGATTTTAGTGCTCGCACCAGATCTTCTATTTTTACCACCGTGCCCCGACTTGCATTGATTAAAAAACTGCCTGGCTTCATTAATGCGAGTTCTTTGCTGCCGATCATTTCTTTTGTCTGAGATGTTTCTGGAACGTGTAAACTCACGAAATCAGAATTCATTAAAAGTTCCGAAAGTTGATTCACTGATTTTGCATTTCCCAGGGGAAGTTTTTTTAAGACATCGTAAAAAATCACTTTTAATCCCATGGATTCAGCCAAAATGCTGAGCTGACTGCCAATATGGCCGTAGCCAATAATTCCTAAAACTTTCCCTCGAACTTCGTGGCTTCCATCGGCACTTTTCATCCATTCGCCTCGGTGGGCCAAATTATTTCGATCACCCAACTGGCGAGCCAAACAAATCATTTCTGCAATGACCAGCTCCGCAACACTTCGAGTATTCGAGTGGGGTGCATTAAAAACAGGAACTCCTATTTGATTTGCCCTTGATAAGTGAACCTGATTGGTTCCGATACAAAAACATCCAATGGCCAGCAAATGGGAGGATTGCTGAATGACTTTTTCAGTCACTTCGGTTTTTGAACGTAAGCCTAAAACGTCATACTTTTTTAGTAAATCGATTAACTCGGATTCTCCAGGGGAGTTTGTGATCAGATCAACTGAAAAACCTTCGTGTTGTAGGATTTCTTTTGCTATGGAGTGGATATTTTCAACCAATAAGATTCGGGGAGTCTTCATTGTCATTTGATTAAGTTCCTTTATTGGGAGTAAGCTTTTTCTATGCAAACACATGGACAGGACCCACGTCATCCTCTGATTCAAGAATCTCTCCCATCATTTTTTCAGATCCTTGTTGTGGATGATGACTTGTTGATTCACAAATCAATTAAAATGGCTTTACCTCCGCAGTGGAAAATGACCAGCGCAACTAAAATGGAAGAAATTCCGCAGAATCGTTTTTTTCATGCTTCTTGTGTGGATATGCACTTGAGTAAAGACTTAACTTTAGAACCCGATGGTCCAAAAATTGTGCAAAAGTTACGGC
>JBKCTJ010000117.1:0-10317 GCA_046318875.1 Pseudobdellovibrionaceae bacterium
GTATTGTCGCGCAAACTGTTCAACCAGTTTGCCATCTGGGTTTTCGGCACCTGAATTTGTTCGCCGGTTTTCAAATTCTTAATCTGATAAACCCCTTGTTCCACTTCTTGGCTGCCAATCAGCACAGCCCAATTGCAATGACGCTGGTCAGCTTTTTTCATCTTCTTTCCCATGTTTCCACTGTAAATGGTCTGGGCGCGGATTCCTGCTTTTCTGATTAAATTAAGTGTCGGCAAAACTTGGGCATCCCCCGCTTCATCAATTCCGATGACAGCAACACTATCTCCTGTAGAAACTTCGTCAGGCAACAATAAGGCAATGCGATCCACACCACAACCCCAGCCTACACCAGAAGTTTGAGGTCCACCCATGGCTTGAATCAGGCCATCGTAGCGACCACCCGAAAGCACCGCATTTTGTGAACCCAATTCCGATGTCGTAAACTCAAAAACTGTATGGCAATAATAATCAAGACCCCTAACTAAGTTGGAATTCAATTGGTAAGAAAGTCCGATTGATGTAACAGCCGCTAAAACTTCATCAAAAAACTTTTTAGAAGTATCGTTCAAGCAATCATCAAACTTGGGCGCAGTTTGAACAATTTTTTTATCATTTTCATCTTTGGAATCCAAAATGCGCAGTGGATTTTTTTCAAGGCGAACTTGGCTGTCTTCGGATAACTCCTTTTTGAAGGGAGTTAAGTATTCAACCAGCTTATCTTTGAAGTGTTGACGGCTTTCAATATCACCGATGGTGTTCAATTCAAGCTGGACCCTGTCAGCAAGTCCCATTTTTTCAAAAAAGTGGTGAGCTAAGGCCAGCACTTCAGCATCAGCAATGGCCGATTGTGCGCCGAACAGCTCCACACCAAACTGAAAAAATTGGCGGTATCTTCCCTTCTGCGGTCGTTCATAACGGAACATCGGCCCGTAATAAAATAACTTCAGCGGAAGCTGATGCAGCATATTGTTTGATAAAACAGCACGAGCGACCCCCGCAGTTCCTTCGGGTCGCAAAGTGATTTGTTCCCCACCCCGGTCTTCGAAAGTATACATTTCTTTACTGACAATGTCCGTCGTCTCACCCAAGGACCGCTTAAAAACATGAGTGAATTCAAAAATAGGCGTCACGATTTCTTCAAAATCATAAGTTTTAGCGAGCTGTGCAAAAGTCTGGTCGATGCGCCTGAATCGCGCTGCCTCATTTTCAATAAGATCCCTGGTTCCACGAGGTGGTTGTAGCTTAGTCATGCTGGATTCTCCCAACAGAATTTATAACCGGGAAACGTCTCGCAGTCCATCTGTATGCCAGCAAAGAACCTAGAATTGTTACAGTCAGTGGTATCCAAATCCAACTTCATTATCAAGAAGTGGTTCCCGAAGGTGAAGTTGAAAGAAATCAGTTTGCAAATTCAATTGGGGCTCGCACTTAAAGTCTTTAATGCATTTAAAAAATTTGGAAATTTAAAAGCGAACAAACAAATACTAATTTTTATCATGGCGAGGCCATTTTTATTATGCCACTCTTAAACAATGAACAAATCATTGAATATTGTGGTGGCCGGCGCAAGTGGATACATTGGTAAAGTTGTTATCCCAGAGCTTTTAGGAAAATTTCCTGCTGCTACGGTGACAGCTCTGTCTCGAACCCAACAAAGCTCCCTTGATCCGCGAGTTCAATGGAAGGCCTGTGATTTATTTTCTCTAAAAGAACTTGAAGCTACCCTGCCGAAAAACATTGATCTTGCTCTGTACTTGGTCCACTCCATGGGTCCCACAGCACAATTAGATCAGGGATCTTTTGCCGATTACGATTTAATTTTAGCTGATAATTTCTCTAGAGCCATGAATGGTAAAGGCGTCAAGCAATTGATTTATCTTGGTGGACTGACCCCAGAATCCAAAGATTTATCTTTGCATCTGCAAAGTCGTTTGGAAGTAGAGGAAACTTTTGCTCAGTACCAGCTTCCGACGACAATATTTCGCGCCGGTTTGATTTTGGGCGATGCAGGATCTTCATTTCAAATTCTTTTAAAACTTGTGAAACGCTTACCTCTTATGATTTGCCCCCAGTGGACTCAAACTCTGACAACTCCAGTGGATTTACCCACAGTCTTAAATGCCATTGTTTCATCAGCGCTTGATGAAAAACACATTCATAAAATTTACGATTTAGCAGGCTGCAAGCCTATTATGTATATTGATATGATGAGAGAAACAGCCAGACGAATTGGTAAAAAAAGATTTTTCTTAAAAGTTCCATTTTTTACTCCGACACTTTCCCGACTGTGGGTCAGTTTGATCACAAACACATCAAAAGATTTAGTTTATCCCTTGGTCGAATCACTGGAACATAAAATGGTCGCTCGTCCCGATCACTATTTTTCAAACGAATGGGCTGAACGAAACTATTTTGATTTACTTGAAAATGCATCTTTAAAAACAAAAACAAGCCAACGTTTTTTTCGTTTCAGGGCTCGCAGTAAAACAGTGAGGTCTATTCAAAGGCTTCCACTAAAACCTGATCAAGATGCAAAACTAATTAAAAACAAATACATTCAATGGCTCCCGCAATTTTTGTCGCCAGTCATTAAAGTTCGCGTGATTGATTCCACAGTGACTTTCTCTATTTTCACTAACAAATTAGTGTTGCTGAAGTTGAAATTAAGCGAAGAAAGAAGCAACGACGATCGCCAACTTTTATACATTATCGGGGGCCTGCTTGTGGCTAACGAAAATCGAGGACGCCTGGAATTTCGAGTGGTGCTGAATCGAAAATATGTTTTGGCAGCAATTCATGATTATACCCCGGCTCTCCCTTGGTTCATTTACAGAAACAGCCAAGCGCTGTTGCATCTCCTGGTCATGAATGCATTCCGGAAATATCTAACAAGCACTTACGCTTAAATTATGTCTTTCGTCTGTTTCTTCCAATTCAAGATTGAATAAATCGATGGAATCCAAATCAATGTCAGAACAGTTCCAATGATCATTCCCCAAGATAATGCCAGCGTAATAGGAACCAAAATCGAATCGTAGCCGCCAAGACCAAATGCAGTCGGTAAAAGTCCGACAACTGTTGTCAGGCCCGTTGCCAAGACCGCTCTGAGTCTCTCTTTGGATGCTTTCACAAGGACTTCATCAATAGTCAAATTCGGATGGGACAGTTTCAGTTCCTCAATGTAATCAATTAATATAATTGCCGAATTGATGACGACTCCGGACAGACCTACGACACCAATAAATGCCAAAAAGCTGAGCGGTCTTTGAGTTAAAACAAATGCGTAAAGCACTCCGACCAACCCCAAAGGTATTGTGGACAAAATGACGAGTGATTTTTTAAAGCTGTCAAATGTTAAAACCAAAGTCGCAAAAATACAAAAGATCGCAATGATCAAAGCTAACAACAAAGACTGCAATGATTCATTGGTGCTTTCTTCCTCACCACCAAAAACTAAATTGATTTCGTTGTATTTCTTTTCAAGCTCCAAGGCACGCCCACGAACCAGTTTATTGAGCTCAAGAGAAGAAATAACCTCCGTATTTACATCTGAAGACAAAGTGATAGCCCGCTTATAATCAAAGCTTCGAATGATTCGAGGTGATTTATCCCGATCAAAAGTTCCAATCTTTGAAACTTGAACATAATTATTTTGTGAATTTAAAATTTGAGAAGATGTCAAAGTTCCAATATCGTCTGTTTCAGAATGCTTAAATCTGACAATGACATCAAATTTACGACCGTTTTCACTGAGCTCACCCACAGGTGTCCCGTTCAATGCCGTCAGAAAGCTTGTCCCTATGACATCCGTGTTTAGAAATGCTCGAGTTGTCCTTTCATCATTGGGTAAAAAGCGATACTCAAAACCAGTTTCAAGTTCATCAGTTCCTAAATTTTCCACACCCTCAATTTTTTGTGTGAACTCAAATAGTTCGGCCGTGAATTCTCTCAATTGCTTGGGATCTGAAGAACGAACAGTCACAGTCAGCGGCTTTCCCACGGGCGGACCGTTTTCCAGAGTTTCAAAAGTCAACGAGCGAATATTTTGTGTTTTCGGCATCATCGATCGCAGGGTTGTGAGGGTCTTCTGAATATCCACATCTGGTGCACGCTCAGTTTTGATTCCGATGATAATGATCCCAACATTTTCCCCAATTTTACTTTTTGCATCAGAAGAATCTGTTTGCGAAGCCCCTACCCTGGTCACCACAGAGGACAAATCTTCTTTATCTAAAGAAGAAATCGTTTTATCTGCAATTTCTTTGATGACGCGATCGGCTTCAAAAATACTTGTCTGCGGGTCAAGCTCCAAACGCCCAACATAGTATTCAACACCTTCAGCAGGAAAAAGTTCAAATCTGTTGAAAAAGGCTGTTGCAAAAAAACCAGAAATAACCAGCACCACCAATGTGATGACAGTGAAAAAACGAACCTTCAGTGTTTTTTCAATGAGTCTTTCGAACAAGCCTTCAAAACGATTAAACCAATTCGATTCTGATTCATTCAGCTTTGGATGAATAAATTGAAGTCTTGCCGGTAACAAAGTGACTGATTCTAAAAGACTGAGCAGCAATGCAATGGTCACAATAATTGGGATCCACTGAATAAACTGCCCCATCACTCCTTGGGTCACAAACATCGGTATAAATGCAGAAATGATCGTGATTGTTGAAGCCAAAAAGGGGGTCCAAAATTGGCGAGCTGCTTTGATCGCAGCCTCTTGGCCATTGAATCCCGTGGCTCGCAAGCGAGTGTAGTATTCTGAAATGACCACCGAGTTATCGACTAAATTCCCCAAACAGATCACAATTGCGATCATTGTAATAATGTTAAAAGCAGCACCGCCCATAATCATAAATGTCACTGTTCCAAGAGCGCAAATGGGCAAGCTCAAAGAACTAAATAAACCTACCTTACCAGGAAGAAAAATAAACAGGACCAACAGAACAATTAAAATTCCTGAGACGGCATTGAAGTTCACAATTTTTAAACGATTTTGAATTCGTGAACCTTCATCGTTATAGACCACAAGCATAAAATCAGTTGAAAGATTTTTTTTGAATTCCGCCACTTTCGCTTCTATTTTTTCCACCACTGAAACTGCGTCAGCTTCGCTTTTTTTTGTAACAATCATCAAAGCAGCTTCTTGACCATCAATACGCGCTAATATCTTTGGCCTTGCCGTTCCATAAGCAACATCACCCACATCTTTGATTCTTAAAATAGCTTGTGAATCAATTGATCGAATCACTGTATTTTTCAAACCCTCTGGAGTATTTTTTTTTCCAATGACTCGCACCAGGGAAATTTCTTTTTTATTGTCAATAAAACCTGACGGACGATTTTTTAATTTTGACGCTAAAATCTGAATGATCTCGTTAGTCCCAATTTCGTATTTTTTTAATTTCTTGGGATCAAGCTGGATTTGCAATTCCTTTTCTGCAACGCCAGAGAGCCGGACGTCCAAAACCCCTGAAATGTCTTGGATTTCATCTTCAATTTTTTCGGCTAAAATATCCCTTTGCCTCTGATCATTAGGGCCTATCAGCGCAAATTCATACACAGGAATTTCTTCGGCTTTGATTTCGAGAACTCGTGGCAACTCCAACAAATCTGTCGGTAATTTTGAATTGGCCCTTTGAACTGCTTTCTGAATATCTGTCACAACATTGCGTGGGTCTTTGTTATCGATATCAACTTCAACTGTAATTTCGCTGGATTCACTTTGCGAAACGGATTTGACTTTTTTAACTCCTGAAATTCCCCGCAATTCATCTTCAATAATTTTAGTGACTTTATCTTGAACTTCTTCAGGAGATGCTCCTGGGTAAACGGAATTGATAACGACAGTGGCAAAATTAACTGGGGGATAAGCTTCCCGTTGCAAAAGACCTAAACTTAAAACTCCCGAAACGACGATCAACGCAGTCAATAAAAATGAAAATCTCCAGTTTTGAACAAAAATTCGAAAAACATTTTCCATTTTATTATCCATCTTATTTTACAATTGTTAGGCCCCATTTTTAACAAGAGCCCCTCTTTAATTCAAGCAGAATGGTAGTTGGAAATACGCGTTTATCCAGCGTCGAATTCCCCTCCGCATGGGGAACTCTAGCCTGATGCATATGGAAAATTCAGTAAACTTTTCAAGACCCCATGGCTCTATCACTTAAAACTGACACTTTTCACAAGATAGAGTAAACTGCACCAAATACAATTTACTGAAAAGTGGAAGAAAAGAATATGGCACAGTCTCTGTTATTCGCAGTTACTCGAGTTCAAAGTTTCATTTTCATTTTATTTTTTTCTGCAAGTTCCCAATCTGCAATTTTTGGGAATAACAATATTCATTTAATGACTTCAAGTTCTTCCAAACATCACTTGGGTCAAGCAACGGCCATTGCCATATTGAATTCGAATTACGAAAAAACTCAAGCAGGCAAAGTGACCTTATTTACAGAACCCATCACTTCGCTTTGCAAATCAGAAACAATGCATAATGAACCAAGTCTGGCGTTTGCATGCACTGGTTTTTTAATTGCCCCGGATCTGTTGGTAACGGCTGGACATTGTTTATATGCAGTCAATAGTCCCAATCAAGAATTGAAAAATGAATCAGGCTTAGCTTGTGAAATCTTTGACTGGTATTTTGATTTTGAAGCCAATTCCGAGGGAATAGCTCAAACGAAGGATATTGCTTCTGAAAATCTTTATCGGTGCAAAAGAATTATTTACGCTGTTCAAAAAGAGACTGCACCATTTCAAGATTATGCCCTGGTGCAATTGGATCGTGCAGTTGTGAATCGAACTCCGTTGAAATTGGCTCAAAAACCTTCTGCGGAAATGAACCTGGGGACATCACTGTTTATGATTGGACATCCTTTTGGAACACCTAAGAAGATGACGGATCAAGGTGATGTGATTTTGAATAATCCCGTGGCTTCCACATTTGTCACAAACTTGGATGCCTTTAACGGTAACAGCGGCAGTCCTGTTTTTAATTCAAAAAATGAAGTCACCGGCATTCTAGTCAGTGGGACACCATCTGCAAACACTTATTATGATTCTGAAAATAAATGTGAACGATTAAATCGCTGCAGTTCTGATGGGAAGACCTGTCAGGCTCCTGATACTGAGACTTCTTGGTTTCCTGGGTTTCAGATTGTGGGCTCTGATGTCCAGCGGATTGAGCCTATTCTTCAGCTCTTGAAGGACCTTTGAAAATTTTGTTTGGATTGTCAGTCAAATTTTGATGAATTTATTTTTTGGATTGCTTTCGAATTGGCTTTGGGATTGGCTTTGCATTTTTCACTAGATCTTCGGCTTCGGAGGCGTATTTTTTTTCTATGAGCCAGAGTTTAGCGCCCCCACTGCTGCCTTGGAATACTTGGCCGCCTGAGGTTTGTTCGATGATCCAGCGGATGAATTTTTGAGTTCCAATGCGGGTTTCTTTTTTAACTTCTGCTGTTCGAATCCAGTATTTGCCATCTTGTGTTGTCGGTTTTTTTTCCATTCCTGTTCCTATCACAGAAGAATTGAAATCGAAAGGTGGAACTCCCGTGGTACCATTCTTTCTACAGTTGAATAAATAAAAAGCATATAAATCACACAAAAGAGCTCAGCCCAAAATAAACAAACCCCAACATCCTCAGGGATTTGGAACCACAGATTCTCAATTCACTTTCATACATTGAAATTGACATGACTTTTACCGAGGAAATCTGTGATTATGCCTGCTATATGGACACTCCTCAAAAAAAACTGTCTGAAATCGATGAAAAATTTAAAGAATATCAAATTACGGGATACACCGGCCCGGCTCTGGTCATTCAACGGTTAAAAGAATTTGGTTTTCACTTAGGAACCAAAGTTCAATGGGTTTCTGAAACACCTCTCGCCGGTCCAAAAGTTTTTCAAATGAATAATACTGCGGTGGCCCTTCGACGTGAAGAAGCCGAATGTCTTTTTGTTTCATAGAAAGAAATTGAAATGAACCATGCATCTTCAGAAGTCTCCCAAAATCCAGAACAAAAAATTATTGCTTTAATTGGCGCGCCGAATTCGGGCAAAACCACTTTATACAATTGGCTGACACAATCAAAATACAAGACCGTGAATTACCCAGGTGCCACAGTGGAATTTGCCATCGGAAAATCGGCTTCACACTTTGGGAATCCCGCTTGCACTTATATTGATACGCCAGGAATTTATTCACTGTTTCCGCAATCCGCAGATGAACAAGTGACAATGAATGTCTTAACCAAAGAGCTAAGTATTGGTCGGGTCAATTCCGCTATTGTCGTTATCGATGGAACTCAGCTTTCACGGCATTTATTGCTCGCTGAACAAATGAAAGAATCAGGTTTTTCGTTTTTAATTGTTGTCACCATGTCAGATCTTTTGACTTCAAAAGATGTTCATTTACAAAAAAATGAATTAGAAAAAGCTTTTGGCGCTCCGGTCATTTTATTCGATGGCTTGCTTGGTGGTGGGTTGAATGAAATCCACGAACATTCCCTTAGACTTCGCAGGAAGGTCGTTGAAAAGCAGCTCGAACCCTGGGCAGAAAAATTGATGACGGAAAAAAATTCTCTTGTGGAAGACATCGCCAAAAGAGCCATTCCTGTGTCGCAGAAGGCGCAACTTCAGGAATTGTATCGGACAACTCGGCAGATTGATCAAATTTTACTTCATCCGATCTTTGGACTGGCTTTGTTTTTTGTAATTATGTCACTTTTGTTTACTTCAATTTTTTGGCTTGCAGCACCATTTCAAGACTTAGTGGATACGGGATTTTCCGAACTTGCAGAGCTGATCACACGGTACGGCGGCGAATCTTTGTTTGTTAATTTTTTATCCCATGGAATTGTTCTTAGCTTTGCTGCAGTGTTTGTGTTTGTGCCGCAAATATTTATTTTGTTTGTTGGAATTGGGTTATTGGAATCATCGGGCTATTTAGCACGAGCAGCGACTTTGATTGATAAGCCCTTTTCAAAAGTGGGCCTGACAGGCAGATCCTTTGTTCCGATCTTATCGGGATTTGCTTGCGCCGTGCCGGCCATTATGGCCACTCGGAATCTGAGCTCAAAGCGCGACCGCGTGATCACAAATTTTATTATTCCTTTGATGACCTGTTCGGCGAGACTTCCGGTTTATGCCCTGCTGTTGGGTTTTTTATTTATGGATCAACCTTCCTGGAAACCCGGGATTGCCCTGGCTTTACTTTATTTCGCAGCTTTGGTCATTGGTGGAATCTCGGCAGGAATTTTAAACCGAATTTTGGCCAAAACAGAACAATCCCATTTTATGATGGAACTTCCGCTTTACAGAAGACCCAACCCAAAAGCTTTGATTCAGCAATGCCTGACACGAACAAAATTTTACGTGAAACGTGCTGGACCGATTATTTTTGTTTTAGCTGTGATCATTTGGTTCGGTTCACAATTTCCAAACTACAAATCCGAAAATAAGTTTGAAACATCTTATTTAGCGCAAATGGGAAAAGTCATCGAACCCGTTTTTACTCCCATGGGTGTGGATTGGCGTGTCGGTGTCGGTCTGCTTTCAGCATTTGCTGCCCGAGAAGTTTTTGTTTCAACCACAGCGGTCATTTTCAAAGTCCAAGGTGACGATGAAGCCCAGGCCGAAGGTCTACTGCAGACGATGAAAGAAGCCACCTTTGAAAATGGAGATCTGATTTTTACTCCAGCATCCGTGACAGGATTGATTATTTTTTTCATGATTGCTCTGCAGTGCATGTCCACTGTTGCGATTCAAATCAAGGAAAGTGGTTCGCGAAACTTCGCTCTGATGCAACTTCTGGTTTTTAATGTCGCAGCTTATATTTTTGCCGTAGGCACCGTTTCAACAATGCGATTTTTTGGACTTCATTAGTTTGTCATCTGGCTTGTCATCTAGCTTGACAGGGTTCCAACAATTTTGGGCACAGATCATTAGCTACATTGACATGTTCATCCTATGCTAGAGAACGTTTCCGGAATCCAAGTGCAGAAAAGACTCCTGTTTTCAACACTTTGTCTGCAAGTTCAAATCATATTGAAACTCATGTTTTTGGCTCAATTTTTGAACCCCTAAGGTGATAACATTTCATTTCTTTGAACTGGAGATCGCCATGAAATTGAATTTTAAAACATTTGCCGGAGCCCTCACAACATTAGCGATCAGCACATCTGCTTTTGCCCAGGGACAAAGAAATTTACTTGCAGATATCGAAAATTACCGAAGAGCAACTACAAGCCTTCAACAAAATTTGACCGACGATCAAAAAGCACAAAGACTGGAAGACATCTACAGAAG
>JBKCTJ010000118.1:0-11115 GCA_046318875.1 Pseudobdellovibrionaceae bacterium
CAACCATTGCAAATAAACTCATTTTTTGCTTTGTTTTTAAATTTGCAAATCGGGCCAGAATATCTTGCGTTTTCTTCAAAAAGCTCTTCAATACCTCCAAACTTTGCAACCCCAGCTCTGGCAATGTTTCTTTGAAAAACAAAACAGCTCGCATCTTCAAAACTCGAAGTCGCTGAACAAAGGTGATTTTAAATATTTTGAACCGTCTTTTAATTCGGTCTCGAATGGAAAGATGGGCATATTGAGCTTCGCCACTTTCATCCAGATAAGAGCCATCAGGATTTAGAGTCTCATCATTGATGACATCTGATGCTCGGATATCTGGACCAATGTCTGATAGGCTACGAACAAAGTTGGGATCAGCTTCAATTAAGGCTTGATCAAGTAAACTCGTATCAATCGTTGCATCTGCTAGAGCTTCTGGTCCTGGCTTTTGGTTCAAGCCAGTCGGGCTCGGCGAAGTTTCATTTTTGTCTGCCATCAAATTTAAGTTAAACTGTTTAAACAAGGAACTCAAGTTATGAAAACCATGGTTTTGTATTGCTTTATTGCTCTCTTTTTTACTGCATGCCAGTCCCTTCAACGTTCGCGAGATTCCGGTTACGGTGCTGGGCCTTCAAAGACTGCAACAAAAGTGGTTTACTCTTCAGATCATCAGTACAAGCCTCAAGACAAGGCAAGTCTTTCCCTCCGACAAAAAATAAATCAAATGGAAAAAAAATTAAAATCGAATTCTGAAAAAGAACACTACTCCCGAATTCTTCCTTGGTTTGAAAGTGACGATGAACGTCTGGAATATTTATTACTTCCTGAACTTGAGGCCAAAGAAGAGTGGGCTAAAAACAATTCCGTTTGGCAAAGATCGGCCAGTCCCTCTGATCAAACATTAAACTTAGTTCAAAGCCAGGATATCGCCGTGGGTATGCCTCGAGATTTTGTTAGAAAATCCTGGGGCGAACCCCAATCCGTTGATGTATCCGGTGACCCTTCGTTTTTAAATGAGCGATGGAAATACTTGAAATACATCTCGTCATCTCAGGGCTATAAACAAGAGAAAAAGATCATTTACTTTGAAGGGGGAAAAGTCGTCGGATGGTCCACTGATTGACAATAATTGTCACTTGAATAGGTTTTTAACATGCAATTGGCGTAGAATCGAACTGAGATCGTCTTAATCTGGAACATATATTTCATATGTATTTTTCAGGAGAAAACATCATGAACAAAACACTTGTTCTTTCACTGGTCGTGATTTTTGCGATTCAAAATGCCCAAGCCATTGCACCACTCGGATTCGCACGAAATATGTCAAAACCTGTTCAATCGGATGCGTCAGCTGCTGATGAATCGGATCTGACAGATGCTGACCTGGAAGAAATGGAATACAATCTAAGTGCTGAGCACAAAGATGAATTGAACCCCGCAATTCTTCATGATGCTGGATACCGCGCAGGTTCTCAGTATGTGACCGCGAACTTTTACATCGACCCAGTTGTTACTCGCGTTTTCACTCATCTGGAGCGCAGTTTAACCCATATTCCTGCGACTTTACCTCCACAATTTAACTCGGTGAAATTACCGATCCGCGAGTACATTGAAAACTATCGGCGCTCTGTATTTCACAGATCACCAGAGCTCCACCAATTGACCTTCGACCAACTCGCAGAAAAAATCACTCGAGCTGCTTTTTGCTTCAAGATTGATCCAAAAATGGTCGTCGCAAAATTACAGCAAGAAACAAAATTTGATCGCACAGCATTTGGACCAAACGGTGTTGGAATGAGTCAACTAGTCACCATGGGAATCAAAGAAGTCCACGATCAACTTGGCGGAAGACCAGATCAGGCGCCTGAGGTAAATGTCGATTTTTTTAATGCCGCAGCAGATTGTTACTTGAACGTTCAAAATGGCTTAGATCGCATTTTATGGGGGCAAGGAGTTCCGCGAAACGTAAGTGCGTTAAGCGAAAATAACGTTAACCAAATTAAAAGACTCATTTCAAATAACATCGATGTGGATTTAATTTTCGGTCACATTGTTTTAAAAGTGAATCTGATGCAAGCCCGAAATAAAGGAGCACCAATGAGAAGAATATACTACACCGGAATGATGAACTACAACGGAAGCAAAATCAAAGTGCGATATGCAAACAGCGTCTTAGCAATCTACGACAGAGTATCAAGAGCAACAACTGTAACACCTAACATCAGCCTTTAAAAAACAGGCTCTGCGGGGGCCGGAGCCCCCTCGCACGCAGGGCTAAGCAGGAGGCGCGAGCCGACCTGTTTTTTCTAAGGAGAATATGCTTCAAACTGCTGGTAGCAAGTTGAAATCAGTTTAATGAGCCTCATCCCAGTTAAATCCAAAAGCTGCATTCACTTTCAGAGGCACTTTCAATTGAATGACATTTTCCATAATCGATTTAAGCATTGAAATTTCTTTTTCAATTTGCTCATGAGATCCTTCAAAAATTAACTCATCGTGAACTTGCAGGAGCATCTGAAGCTGCGTCTGATGACTGATTTCAATCATGGCTTTTTTAATCAAATCACTTGCTGTTCCCTGAATTGGAGCATTGATCGCAGCCCGTTCACCAAAGCTTTTCATCGCGCCATTTTTCGATTTCAATTCTTCGATATATCGTCTTCTTCCAAACAGTGTCTCCACATACCCATTTTCATGCGCTTTGCGAATGGTGGATTCAATATAGGACTGGACTCCTTGAAATTGAGCGAAATAGCGATTGATAATATCCTTCGCTTCAGTCCTGGAAATTCCAAGATTCTCAGCTAAACCAAAAGCACCTTGTCCATAAGCAATACCAAAATTGATTGCTTTTGCAGTTCGACGCAAATCCGCTGTGACATCTTCCAGTTTGACACGAAAAACTTCTGCCGCAGTTGCCGTGTGAATATCAAGGTCGTTATGAAAAGCTCTTATCAAATTCTGATCATCAGCAACGTGGGCCAAGATTCGAAGCTCCACTTGTGAATAGTCAATAGAAAGTAATTTTTTTCCATTGTCGGCTACAAATGCTTTTCGAATCAATTTCCCGCGCTTTGTTCGAACGGGAATATTTTGCAAATTTGGGTCTGTGCTGGAAAGGCGACCTGTGGAAGTCAAGGCTTGATTCAAATGCGTGTGAACTCGATCAGTTTTTGGATCTGCCAACAGGGGTAAGGAATCTACATAAGTCGATTTCAACTTTGATATTTCACGAAATTCCAAAATATGCTTTGCAATGGGATGATCCAAACCACTTAAAACATCCGTATCTGTCGAAAACCCCGTCTTGGTTTTCTTTGAAGTTTCCAAACCCAGCTTCTCAAACAGAATATGTCCCAGTTGTTTTGGTGATGCGATATTAAATTCTTCACCCGCTATCAAATGAATTTCTTTTTGAACAAGATCCAATTCAGATTTCAAATCCTGGCTCATTTGTTTTAGAAATTTTTGATCAATTTTAATTCCTTCCGACTCCATTTGATACAGAATCGAAGATAAGGGTCTATCAAGTTCACGATAAACCTGTTCTATATCTGGCCGAAATTCTCCGTGGTCCTGTTGAATTTTGAGTAAACCCATCAGCAATTCAAAATGCTGCCGTAATAAAGAAAGATCATCCCCTGCAGCTTCTTGATTCAAAAATCTTTTGAATACTTTATTCACATCTGTGCAATCTGCAGATTGATGTGCATAGGCCAGAAGCTGCGTGTCCCAAGCCAACTCATAGGAAAATAGAGCTTTAGTTTCTGAAAAAAGCTGTCTCAACGATGACTTGACGTCAAACCCAAAATATCTTTGAGTTTTCATATTTAAAATAAAATTTTGAACTTGAATCATCATCATGGAATTCGTGCGATAGAAATAAATAAGTTCTTGATCCTGCAGAACCAGAAAGACAGAGTCTTCCCGTGAAAAAAGCCCCAACTCATTCAAGATCATTTTTTCAGATTGATTGAAAAATTCATTCCAGTCTGTCATGTCAACAATTTTAAAAGCAGTCGTTTTATCTTTTTGAAAAGGAATTCGTTGAGTTACAATTTTGGCTCTATTTGGTTTTTCTTCAACAGGGGGCTGAACAGTCACTTCAGATTCAATATTTTGATTTATCTTTTCGGGCATGTGACTTGAACGTGAAATCACTGTAATGATTTCATCCAGATTTTTTTTCATTTGTTGAAAATTCAATTCGTTGAGCAAGCTTTCAAGTTCGACGGATTGAGGTTCACTAAAATGATAATTTTCGATTTCAATCGGTATTGGAACATGACACTCGATGGTCACCAGTTTTTTTGAAAGAAAAGCGTTTTCTTTCGAATCGGCTAATTTTTTTTGAATGGATTCACTTGGAACTTCTTGAAGTCGTTCGTAAATATTTTCAATAGTTCCAAATTGTTCAATCAGCTTCACTGCACCTTTAGGTCCTATGCCTGCGACACCTGGAACGTTATCTGAAGAGTCGCCAACCAGGGCCAAATAATCGATCATCTGGCTTGGAAGTATACCCCACTTTTCCTTCGCTAAGGCGGCAGTCATCTTTATATTCTTCATCGTGTCGAAAAGTAAAACATGTTCATTGATGAGCTGAGCAAAGTCTTTATCTCCGCTCACGATATAAACCATGCAGTCTTCTTTCTCAGCGATGCGAACTAAGGTCCCAATCACATCGTCCGCTTCATAGCGCTGACATTCGACAGAGGGGATACCAATCAAATCTGCAAATTTTTTGATATAGGGAATTTGAACAGCAAGGTCTTCTGGCATTTCCGTTCGATTTGCTTTGTACTCCGTGTAAATTTCTTTGCGAAAAGAAGGTTCTTTTTGATCGTAGCAAAAAATTAAATAATCCGGTTTTTCTTCTTTGAGTAATTTAAAGATCATGGAATAAAATCCATAGACTGCATTCACAGGAATTCCTGCCGGCGAAGTCAAAGGACGAATGGCATAAAAGGCTCGAAAAAAAAGGGAACTGACATCAACTAAATAACATGATTTTTTCATTGTTCGACATGATGAAAGAAATCCTCAACTTTGTCGACGGATTTGAATGTGTGATGAACGATTGAGATTAAGTTTGGATTTGATCCAAAGACCTTTGTTGCATTTCCATTTCGGTCACAGAAAGTGTTTGCATATCTTGAGAGCACAACTGCGCTTGTTGAAACAAAACTTCTAACTTAGCAATGTATTCAACACTTGGAATTGCAGAACATAATTCCCAAGCTTTGACAGTTTCAAGAGGAACTTGCACTCTGCGCGCTACATCTGCGGCGCTGTATCCAAGACGCTGACGAAGTTCTTTTAAATGTTCAGACTTAAATCCAGTGCTCATAAGCGCATCCAATCTTGACTGCTTGCCAGAACTCAGGTGCAATTTCCATTATCCTTTGCCAGCAGATCTAGAGTAATTATTCTACTGAATCATGCGGTTTTGCAAGCTCCATTTTAAAAATAACAAGTTTGAAATTATTACCTGTATAAATATTTGATACTATTCAGAGAAAATAAAAACAAGATCCTCTTCAGCAACCAGATCCAAGCGATCCTTGGCCTGTTTTTCAATGTATTTAAGACTTTGAGCTTGGGCTAATTGATCCTCGAGAGTTGCAAGCATTTTAATTTCTTCTTGGATCATCTGAGTGCGCCGAGTTTCATCTGTTTTTAGCGCCCACAATCTCCACCAGAGACCACTTGTCATCATAGAGAAAATGAAAAAAGCTAAGCACATAAAAAAGATTCTTTTTGGATGGTCCAACAGCTCTCGGACCCGATGAAAACACAAAATGTAGAACTGAATCGGTTTTGTCATTTACAATCCACTAATCCACTAATCCACTAATCCACGAACTTAAAGCCTATCCTCATTCGAAGTTATTTTCTAGCTTGGACGAGACTTTATCTCGACGATTGTCAAATTTTGAAATAGCCTTTTTCCTATGACAAGTTGGAATTTTTTTTCAAAATCACTGCGAATCATTTGTTGCCTTGTACCTTTCATAATCATCGCATGCCAGACCCAATCCGATGGTCTCGCTCCTTCCACCCAAGAATATGTTCTAGAAAAAGAAGAAGTGATTCCCCTGGATCGCAGCGATGCCATCACAAGTGAAACTAGCAATTTTGAACTTGCGAAAAATACTGGATCAGGAACAACAGAAAGCTTATTTGATAAAATTCGATTTCGAAAAACAAGTTTAAGTAAAAATCTGCAGAATGAATCCATTAGCCTTGAAGCTCTTGTCATTTACCCGGTTGAGAAACAATTTGAATCTGAAGCCATCAAAAGAGCCAACCTACAATTGAATATTCTTTTGCAAAAATGGTTCGACACGAATTATGAAAAATTAACTGAACATGTTCCAAACAAAAATAAATCGGAAATGACTTGGAATGAAATTCAAGTCAACTTCACTGGGAAAAACAAGTTTGAAGTAGAAATCTCTTCCCCTTTAGATGGGTTAAAACCCTTGAGCGAAGAAATCTCAGTAGCAGAATAATCATCTTATTTTTCAGCAAATAGGAATCAAGCATTTACCGGAACGCGGCTTTATCCCAATACCTTGCTGTTGATCCCAACTCTTCAGAAATCCGAATCAACTGATTATATTTAGCTGTCCGTTCTGATCGACATAAGCTGCCGGTTTTAATTTGATGACATCGCAACCCCACTGCAAGATCAGCAATCAAGCTATCTTCAGTTTCTCCACTGCGATGAGACATGACAGTTTTAAAACCATTCGACTGCGCCATGGCAACAGCTTCCGCTGTTTCAGTTAACGTTCCAATTTGATTAACTTTAACCAAAAGTGCATTTGCAGCTTTTTTATCAATTCCGATTTTCAAACGTTTTGGATTGGTAACAAATAAATCATCTCCGACCAATTGGACCACAGATCCCAACTGAGCAGTCATTTGCGTCCAAGAGGTCCAATCATCTTCAGCAAAACCATCTTCAATGCTAATCAATGGGTAATCGTCAGTCCACTTTTTATAAATTCCCTGCAGCTCGGTGGAAGAAATTTTATTTCCTTCCCACTTGTAGAGGCCATCCTGGTACATTTCCGTTGCAGCGACATCTAAGGCTAAGAAAATTTCTTGTCCCGGTTCGTAGCCAGCTTTTTGAATCGCTTCCATCAGCAAATCTAAAGCGTTTTGATTTGATGTCAGTTTCGGAGCAAAACCACCTTCGTCGCCAACGGCAGTCGACAAACCTTTGGATGCTAAAAGTTTTTTTAAATTTTGAAAAACTTCACTGCCGGCTCGTAAAGAATCAGCATAGGAATTATTCACTGTAGGAACGATCATGAATTCTTGAATATCAAGGCCATTATTTGCATGAGCACCTCCGTTGATAACGTTCATCAATGGCACGGGCAACTGTCGAACCTGGGAACCGCCCACATAGCGAAACAAAGACATTCCGTGGGTCTGTGCTGCTGCTTTCGCGCAAGCCAAGGACACGCCAAGAATTGCGTTAGCTCCAAGATTTGTTTTATTTTCAGTTCCGTCGATTTGAATCAATGTTTTATCAATTCCAGATTGATCAGAAACATCAAATCCCAAAAGTTCCTTCCGAATTTTTTCTTTCACATTTTGACAAGCTTTTAAAACACCTTTTCCAAGGTAGCGCGCAGAGTCTTGATCCCGAAGTTCGCATGCTTCATGGGCTCCCGTTGACGCTCCAGAGGGCACAGCTGCACGACCCAACATTCCCGAATCAGTCGTGACATCGATTTCAATTGTGGGTTGCCCACGACTGTCCAAAATTTCCCGGGCGTGAATTTCGCTTATTTTTGCCAAGTTTGATCTCCTTCTGAGTCAATGTGTTTTAAAAGTTTGAAAGAATCCTGTAAAACTTCGGGGAACTGATTTCGGACTGACTGCCAATCTGTTTTAAGAAATAATTTTTGTGAAGTATTTTTATTGGTCGGTGTCTGTGACAAAATGGTAACCATTTGCTGTGCGCGGTACATGTAATCGTTCAACTTGGCCAGATTCTGTCCCAATTTTCGAAGATCGTGTTTTGTCAGCTGGTCAATCCCGGAACCTTTTTCATTTTCTGCGAACTGATCAACACCACCAGTTTCTCGTAAACTCAAATCACGCCGTGAAAAATCTGCATCATCTATAAATAGTATTTGTTGCCCTGGACCTTGAATTTTTGCAGGCCCCAGAGCGACTGGTTCTATTGCTGTCATTGGAACAAAGCTGACGTCGGCAAGTTCAGGTTGCCGCTTCTCAATTTCTAAAATGACCGATCGGAACAAATCGGGGGAGAGTTGATTTTCACCCTCAAAATTATTCAATGCGATTTGATTTTGTTCTGTTAAGATTTCCAAGTGGATGCCATCCCAACGGCATTGGGCCAATGGAAGGCCTTTGTAAGTTGGAATCGCCTCAATGGCAGCTTTCAAATATTCCACAACATGGGGAAAATCTTCTTGCAATATTGGCAAGTCAAACTCAACTTTGCTCTCGCGGACAGTTAAATTTAGAACTGGTGGTCTAGGCTGGATAAAATGAGATAAAAGTGTGTCGGGCTGCCGAAAAAGTTCAAAGGGTTTGGGCATCATTCTTAAAACGTGATCTAAAACTCCCCAACATTTTAATTTAGCGCTCATATGGGCGATGTTTTGGAATAGATTTTCTTGTTGCTCAACCAAGGTTCGTTGATATTGGGTTTGCTTCTGAACAACGGAAAGAATTAATTCCATATCGTGGGCGCTAATCCAGTAAGAGGGATCTTTCAAAAGCTCAATAGGTATAGGCAACTGATCATAGACTTCCGTCAGTTCAACACTGGATTTTTCGAGATAATGAAATAATGAATTTGATATCTTGCAGCTGAACTTCATCTGTCAGCCGAAAACTACACAAATTATGCGGATTTGGGTACTGCAAACTTGGAAATTGGGAATTGTCCGCCGAAATTATTATCAATAATTTCTTGCATGAAACTGGGCACTTCTCCAGTGCTCTCGAGTTGACCCATAAGTGTTCCATCAGCCTGTCGCTTTAAGCGGCTCATTCGATAAATGGGAACAACTAAATAATTTCCATCGCTGGAAAACCCACGAACTTCTGAAATTTCAGTCACTTTGCGCGATCCATCAGAAAGTCTAGAAATTTGTACGATGATTTCAACTGCTGATGAAATTTGCAATCGAAGGGCGCGCTCACTGATGCGACTGTCCCCACCTTGCGCCAAAGCTTCAAGCCTGACGATGGCATCTTGTGCTGAGTTTGCATGCACAGTCCCCAAACAACCCTTGTGTCCCGTATTCATCGCGTTGATTAACTCAAGAGCTTCTGCCGAACGCACTTCGCCGACAATGATTCGATCTGGTCGCAAGCGCAACGACGATTTCACTAAATCGCGAATTGAAATCTCACCTTCGCCCGATGCACTTGCGTGTTTCGTTTCAAACATCACAACATGTTCATACTCAATTTGAAGCTCGCTCGAATCTTCGATAACAATGATTCTTTGACCCTTGGGAATTTTAGAACAAAGTAGATTCAGAAGTGTTGTTTTTCCTGAACCGGTTCCACCTGAGACGATCACATTCTTTCCCAAGTACATGCACATATTCAAAAACAAAGCTCCGTCTTCATTCAGTGCGCCAGTTTTGATATATTCCACTAAACTAATTTTATTTTTTGTAAATTTACGAATGCTGACCGTTGTTCCTTTGCGGGAACAAGGTGGCATGACCACAGCAAGCCTTGAACCATCGGGCATCCGAGCATCCAAACGGGGTTCTTCTTCACTGACTCGCCTTTCGACACTTCCAGCAATGCTTGTCACTGCCGCTTGCAAAGCGGATTCACTGGCAAAGCGCGCAGGAACTTTCTCAAGTTTTCCCTTTCGCTCAACAAAAATCTCATCGGGACCATTGATCAATACTTCGGAAACCGTGGCATCGTTGAGGTATGGCAAAATTGGAGCCATGTTTTGTTCGATGGCATCTTTGTATATCTGTGCACCGTGTCTGATGTTTGCCATAACTTCCCTTTAAGACGTTTTTCAGTTCCCGTTGACTGACGAGAGTCTGCGCGGAGCACTGTCATAAATCACAAGCTTTCCAGAGATGGCGGTTTCAGGACAAATGAAACTGAAGACGCCTTCTTTTTTGGGTGTAATTACAAAAGTCTTCTGCACACCAAAACTTGTGGAGTGAAATTCGGAAAAAGCATCCATGACGAAACTTGTATTTTTTTGTGAAGCATTCACATTCACGATGTGGATTTTATAAGCTCCATTTTTTTTCAAACGAATTTGATCCGGGACAAAACCTTTGGCCGTGCTTAAGATCACGACATCTTGAGGCAATTCTTGAAAGTCGATCAGCTGTTCCACGAGGCTGATTTTTTCCGTCGACTCGACACTTGCAGGCAATCGAGACTCATCCGATACGGATTGAAAATCCAGCTGTCTTCGTGAAAAATCGACTTCCCAAGCTTTCACCCGAATTGTCGAGAAACTGAAAAGACAAAATAAAAATAATTTAGTGTAGAGTCTGACGCTCTTGAAATTCACAAAATTCACGAGCCACCTCCAATGCAGCAAACTGAATTAACTTTTGATCTAGCTGGTTAAAAATTTCTATGAGTTTTTCTGTTGAGCCTTCGCAACCGTTGATTTTCTCAACGACTTCCAAAACCATGTCCGGCCGATGTTCCATTTCGTTGGTGACATCGTTCCAGTCCATTTTTAATATTGGATCGATAGCTCCAATGGAATAAAGAGCATCAAAAACAGCTTGCAGGTTTCCTTGAATGAACATTCCTCATCCTCCGTGTTGCTAACTTTTCGGAGGAAAGTGTTTAAACTTGAGACTGGATTTATAAAATGAACACGCAGCTGGACTTTGGTCGGATTACTTTTTCTCTTCTTTTTTCTCTTCTTTTTGGTCGAAATTTCGAATCACACTGGCTGCAACTGTAGATGGACTCATGTTGGATTTCATCATTCTCAAAGTTCGTTCTTGCCTGGCTTTATCCGTGATCTCTAGTTTTGCATCGACGATTTTCTGCAACATTTTGTGTTCGAAAGCAGATTTAAGGATGCCTTCCTTGCCTAAATTTTGTTTTAAGTCAGAGATCGTATTT
>JBKCTJ010000119.1:0-4030 GCA_046318875.1 Pseudobdellovibrionaceae bacterium
GCTTTACATAGGATGCGATTTCCTGTTTGTAGTCAGCTTCCAAAATGAAAGGTGTTTTAGAATAACGTGTATCTTCAACAAAAATCGTTTTTTCGCCAAAGGGCAAAAGATACATGAAGCGGTAACCGTCAAGTTGTGGAACAGTGGCATCCATAATGACGGGATAATCCACTCCATGTTTATTTTCCAAAAGAAATTCTAAACCGACAAATTTTTGATAAGCAAATTCCGAAGCGTTCAATTTGAAAGGCTGACCAGCAGTATCTATAATCAAAGGCAGATCTGATTTTCCACCGATTTCTTCATTTAGCGAATCATTTTTAAACTGAGTTCCGAAATGAATTTCAATTTTTGAATTTCCCATCACTTTTTTTGCCAAATCAGAACTTCGAATTGTGAAATAAGGTGTTTCGATGGTCCGCGAATATTGGTGAAATTGAACCGACTGCTTCTGCCAATGATAAGAACTCAAGTTCTCGACAAAAGGCAAAAGTGATTCCGGGACATCAGACCCGTGGAAAGACCATGTCTTTTCCATATCGAATTGAGGTTTAATTTCAAACAAATCCACAATGTATCCATGGTCTGAAAGAAACAAACTGAGCACTTGTCCCCAAAGTCCAGCGCCAATCACTGTGGCTCGTTTCGCGCTTTTCGACATCGTGATTGAATCACTCTCATTTCGACTGATTGGGTCTGGGCCGTGGACTTGATCTTTCATCGTTGGAAAGTATCTAGTATCTGTGACTTAATGTCCATACTCCATGCAATTTCCAAAATGATTCCCTCAAAAATTAAAGCAACCCCTGCACAATTTACTGACGATGGACTGGCGATTGACAACCTGCAAATATCTGAGGAGCAAACCCACGCACTCAGCCTCGGGATCAAACAGGTTTGATGTCAATCAGTTCCAAAGCTGGAAAACCCGCAAGCTTCGAATTTTCAAGATGAATTTTCATTTCTATATACCAATCGTTATGTCCATCGGGATCAATGAGCCTTTGATGAACGGTCCAAAAGCCATTGTGCTGTTCGATTTCAGTATTTGAGGGATGGCGAGCTGTGATGTCTGTTAATATTCTTTGGTGATCCACAAAGTAAGCATCTAATTTTTTTTGAAGGTCATCTGCTGTCCAAGAAATCGCCTTAAACTCGGACTCCGATGAAACTTCCCCTTGAACTAAAGCAGCTGCTTCTTCCAAATTTTTTCGAGCAAGGGCAATTAGTAACTTTTGAGCTTCATTCCGCACTGCCAAAGTAAATGTCTTCACATTTCTTGTGATATCAAAATCCTCAACTTGAATTTTGGTCGCTTCCTGTCCAGAGGAAGGGATAGAATTCAATTGGGTCGATGCCAGCCTCAACTTCTGACAGTCTTCAAGTAAACTTGACTCCACTTGCCTGACCATAGAACCAAAATAGACAACAAGTGCTCGAACTTCTTCGGTTTTCATGGCGTCTGGAACTGTTTGCTCGAGAACTTTATAAACTTCAGAGAGATACCTTAACAATAGACCTTCAATTCTTTGAAGATCGTATTCACGGATGTATTCAGCAAAGGAATGAAAGTTTTCATACATTTCCCGTGCGATGGATTTTGGCCGAATATTTTCGGCCCCTACCCAAGGATGGGCAGCTGCAAAGATATCAAAAGTTGCATAAATAAAATCGCGATTGGGTTTTGGAAATTCCAGTTTTTCAAGTTCTTCCATGCGCTGATCGTATTCGATTCCTGCAGCTTTCATCTCGCCCATTTTTTCAGTTTTCACTCGGTCCAATTGTTTCCGCAAGATCAAATCTGGGCTCTCTAAAACAGATTCCACAAGGGTCAGCAAATCCAAAGAGAATAGGGGATCTTCAGGTTTTAAAACTTGCAGGGTATCCAGCAAATAAAGGGAAAGAGTTTGATTCAAAGAAAAATCATCTTGCAGGTCCACATTCACCTGCAGTGCTTGACGACCATTTTTTTCAACATAACCGATAATATTGCGATCAAGAAGTGACCGAAAATACTCGAAACCGACTTTTCTTAAATGTTTTTTACTTTTTGCATCTCCGTGAGAAGCACGGATCAAGTTTTGCATCGCTAGACAGCCATCACCATCACGTCCAAGGACATTTAATAACATCCCATGGGAAATTTGAAATCGAGAGACCAGAGGTTCTGGCTTTGACGTGATCAATTTTTGAAATGTTTCATTTGTCCACATCACAAAACCTTGGGACGGCGGAGATCTTAGAACTAATTTTTTCATTTTTTTTGGATCAGCTGCTGCTTTGCTTTTTAACTTTAAATTTTCAATGACATGGGCCGGTGCTTGGGCAACCACAGTCCCGCGAGTATCATATCCTCGTCGACCCGCCCGGCCACTGATTTGCTTGAAATCTCGAACGCTCAAAAGTGCCGTTTTTTCCCCGTCATATTTACATAATTTTGTAAATAAAACAGTCCGAATGGGAACATTCACACCAACACCTAATGTGTCCGTTCCACTAATGACTTTCAGCAATCCTTTTTGTGCCAGTCGCTCAACTAAACTTCGATATTTTGGCAAAAGCCCAGCATGGTGTAGCCCGATTCCATGACGTAAAAGTTTTTGAAATTCTTTTCCATAGGGACTTTTAAAGTGAGTCCCCCCAAGAGCTTCAGCAATCAGTTTTTTTTCTTCCTTCGTGGCAAAATCAACGCTCATTAAATTTTGTGCTTCTTCTGCAGCTTCGCGCTGTGAAAAATTAACTAAATAAACTGGCGCTTTTCCCGTGGTCACCAAATTCGACACAGTTTCTTGCAAAAGCGTTTCACAATATTGAAAATCCAAGGGAACTGGGCGGTCGTCGGATTGAACTAAAATTGTATCCAAGGAATTTAATTCTGTGAGCTTCTTGGAAAAAAAATCCATCTCTCCCAAAGTTGCAGACATTAGTAAAAATCTAGTTCTTTTCAAACTCAGCAGCGGAATTTGCCAAGCGACTCCTCGCTGTTTATCTGAATAATAATGAAATTCATCCATCACTACGTCGTCCACATCTGCAAACTCGCCTTGGCGCAAAGCCATGTTCGACAAAATTTCAGCAGTACAACAAATAATCGGAGCCGTGGGATTAACACTTCCATCGCCAGTAACCATGCCGACTTGATCAGGACCAAAAGCCGCGCACAGATCGCGAAATTTTTCATTCACTAGGGCTTTGATTGGGCAAGTGTAAATTGACTTACGACCAAGAGCCATCGAACAAAAATGCAGGGCCAGAGCCACCAAGGATTTCCCAGAACCCGTGGGAGTATTTAGAATCACATTTTTGTTTGCAATCAGCTCTAAAATAGCTTCCTCCTGAGCTGGATAAAGTTCCAAATTTTTCGAGGAAACATAGTCCAAAAATCGGTCTAAAATCTGGTCGCTCAAGCCTTCTGGTTTTTGAGGGTCACCTGCAGGTAATTGAGGAGGCAAGCGCCAGTAAAGTGGCCAATCCATAGTTTGATCTCGTCTTTATTAAGGTTTGGAAGGTTTGGTCAGTGCAATGTCCAATTAAAGCAGTTTTTTGATCTATCGTATTTCTTTTTTTGCCATCTCCTTAAAAATAAACTGCTGTTTTTAGAAACATTTTGACATTGACAGCATTCGAAGCCAAAACCATACACATTGTTCTTAAAGTATAAGCCGGAAATATGGTTCGGCGTTTCTACCAGGCACCGTAAAAGCCTGTCTATTGGGGGTTCAGTGCGATTTTTAGGGAAAAGTCTTTCGGTCCTGTTTTTTTCGTTCACATTCACTTGCCCTACGTTTAATTCATCAGCTTTCGCCAGCGGCGACTTGGTTGAAGCAAGATCAGGCAACTTTCCAATTGCTCCCGATAGCAAGCTGACACCGGGAAAGCTCTGCTCACAGCCCACTGCCTACAGATACCCTGAAAAAATTGCCTACTGCGAGCGAGATGTAACTCCCCAGGCAAAGCACAAAGTCATCGAAATTTATGATCATGAGTTAGGCTACAAAATCGTCGAAATGAAACGACAAGACTTCAAAAT
>JBKCTJ010000120.1:0-3784 GCA_046318875.1 Pseudobdellovibrionaceae bacterium
AAATTCACTGGCCAAGAGTTTATCTCTGTCTACAACTCTTCTGACTGGGCGGAGCGAGGTTTCTGCAAACAATGCGGAACCCACCTATTTTACCGCCTTAAAGAATCTGAATTCTGCAATCTCCCCCTTGGATTGATTGAGAACACAGAAGGTTTGAAATTTCACACACAAATCTTTATAGACATGAAACCTAAGAATTACAGTTTTGCAGAAAAAACTGAGACCATGACGGAAGCAGAAGTGCTTGCAAAATATTCTGCTCTATAGGTTTTGTATTAAATAATAAACGGCACTGCCCAAATGATGTCCAATAACTGTGAGTAGTCGAAATTAGTGAAAAGTCATCACCTCTCTTTTTTTCTTAAAGTTTGAATTGGAAGACCTTGCGCAACTCCGACTCTATGAAGTTTCGTACTTGTACTTTTTCCGGATGGCCGAAACGCTCTTTAGAATACACCAGATAGGCTTTACCAATGGAAAACTCAATATTCTTTGAAACTTGAACCATCCTTCCTGCTTTTAGGTCTTCTTGAATAATGGCAAATGGGAGGAAGGCTTCATAACCATGATTTAGAACCAGATCGCGGATCAAACTAATGCTATTTGTGTAGGTGACTTCTGATTGCTCAAGTAATTGCCGAATTTTCGGGTGACGCGAAGAGATGTCTTCTGCGGAAAATGAACTTCCTCGAAATAGTACAAGCCTTGACTTTGTATTCACTCGTTTGAGTTTCAACCTCTTAACATTGACAAATAAACCCACCATGATTGGTCCTAGCTCTTTACCAACTAACCGATCATCTTTGATGTTAAGCATACGAATCGAAAAATCGAGGGCAAAATCAAAAACATCTTCAGCTTCATCATTAAGGGAATACTCAATTTCAAACCGATCTCGATTCAGAAGCTTTCTCTCGACGATCGGAGCAAGAACCAAGCTTCCAATGTCAGTGGTGGCGCCCATCTTGATTTTAATTTTTTTTAGTCCTATGTCATCTAGTGAATTCGCTGATTCATCGATAAGGCTCATGGCCGAAGCGCAAGCTTCATAAAATGGAAGCGCCGATTTGATCAAGGTTGTCTTTCTTGTACCGCGACGAAAAAGCATCGTCTTCAAATCAGTCTCAAGTTCGCGAACCTTTCGACTGACAAAGGATTTTGGTTGTTGCAGATTTTTTGCCGCAAAAGAGAAATTCTCAGACTTAGCAACAGCAAGGAAACATCGAACACTATTCAAATCTCTAATTCGTCCCATGTATAGGACATGATGTCCTATATGACCTATCTTATCAAGTTTATCTTTTTGCTGGATACTTCTAGCTCATGCTTGGAGGTGAACATGACTAAATTACACCAAGGTCAACGTATTGTGGTTTTCGGGGCTTCAGGCGCGACTGGCCAACTGATTGTCGAAGAACTAGTACGCCTACCAGTATCAATTACGGCTGTCGTGCGACCTGGAAGCGAAGGAACGCTTTCCAGTTTTTCTGGAATAGAAACCGCCAAAGGTTCACCGACCGATCTGACTTTTCTGAAACAAGTCATAAAAAAGGGAGACATTGTCATCAGTGCGCTTGGACAAAATAGAGCTACAAGAAGCCCATGGTCAGCTATGAATTCCCCGGCGGATATCCTCGAAAGCTCGGTGAGGGCAATCATGGAAGTAGCGGATTCCAAACAAGTCGACCGAGTAGTATATTTGAGTGCCTATGGCGTCGGGAGCGATTGGCATAAACTGCCTTGGTGGATGAGACTCGTCATCAATATGAGTAATGTAAAACACGCTTATAAAGACCATGGAAATGCCGAAGAAATTATCTCGCGACACTCGACGGCAAGTACAATATTGAAGCCCGTTTTGCTCGTGAATGGCAGCGACTACTGCGAGCCCGTTGAAATCAAGCAAGGAGCCTCAACTTCAGCTTTAGCGAAAATAAACCGCAAGGCCATTGCAAAGTACATTGGTGCCGCAATTTTAAACGACGGCTTCCCGAAGTCTCCGGCCGTAGAATTGAGGGGACTATGAAAATCGATTCGCATCATTTCCTGACATTTGCTTTTGCAACAATTCTCTCTCTCAACGTAAGAGCTGGTTCGCCTGCCTGTATTAACTCAGATGATGGGCTTGGCCCATACTACCCACCGAAACCCACGGGATTACCATTTTACGGAGCCGTCCCATTAAAAGGTCACGAATTAGCGACAAATGATCTCAACCGCAATCCGCTCACCGGCGCTCAATCACAAATCGGGGAAATTACAAAACTCATTGGAACGGTGGTAGATGAGAATGGAGCCCCCTTAGCAGGTGCCCTCGTCGAACTCTGGAATACAGCACCTTCAGGTTCTTATACTGTAGAGCGAAACGCTAAAAATCTTGATCCAGGCTTTTTTGGATATGGGAAAACATTAAGTGATAGTAGTGGAGGATTTGAATTTAAAACGGTCTATCCTTCCTCGTATACTAGATATGGCTTCTTGATTCGAAGACCACCCCATTTTCATTTCAGGATTTCTCACGCGGACATTAAACCCATTGGCCTTGAAATAGAGGTCGCTCCCAAAACCTATAGTATTAGTCCTTGTGAAAACAAGATCCATTTACTTGAGATTGATGAGGGACATTTCGAGGGTCAACTTCGAGTCATCGTCAGAAAGCTTCAGAAGACCGAGTGAAGCTTAAATAAAATAACGCCATCATTGACAAAAAACGAAATAGAAATGGGTTTATGATTTCAATAAAAAGAATGCTTCCTGAAAAGGGAATTCAGCTCAGGTAAGTTGCTTAACACCCATCAACCCCGCGAACACTCCGATGAGAATTAATATCGGTGGAGAGAGATACTTTGGTCATGTTTTATATGTTCATGCTGTTCATTTTAGATCAAAATCATCGTTCTTTTCCCAATTTGAGACGTTGTATGGTGGGCTTGGAATTTATGTATACAGCGTACACGTAAATAGTGTACGCTGTATACATGAATAAAAAAAACAGTTCATTTTTGGCTTCTAGAGTTTCCAGGGTCGTCTTATTTCTTACAATCGCGCTGACATTGTTGGGCTTAACAAGTTTTTTTGTGATGCCTCGGGAGGAGGACCCGCGGATTGAACGTAGAAATGCTGTGGCGACCATCGTGTTTCCTGGCGCAGGACCGGAAAAAATAGAGCGGATGATCATTCGTCCTTTTGAAGATGAACTGTTAAAGGTGGAAGAACTGAAACGAATCGAAGTAGAAATTCGTTTGAATGTAGCAGTTGCTCAGTTGGAGTTAAAAGATGATGTCAAAGATATTTCCCTTGCCTGGCAAGAAGTAGAAGATGCGATCGAAAGATCTGTCCCTAAACTACCCCCTGAAGTAGCAAAACCACTTTTGGATTTCAGTGTTTTGGATGTGGAAGCTGTTGTTTTGGCGATCACAGGCAGTGACGACCGGGTTCAATTGATAGACGCAGCCAAAAAAATGCGAGATCAATTCCTTAAAAATTCTGAAGTTTCAGAAATTAAACTCTTTGGTGCCCCAGATTTGGAAATTTTGGTTTCTATTGATCAAAGGAAAATGAACGCTCTGGGAATTTCTATCGGACAATTGCTGAGTGGCATTCGGGATAATAATTCAGCTGGGAATACCGGTCTACTGGTCGACGGTGGCGAACGCATTTTATTAAACCAAGATAATGATTTTGATTCCATTGAAAGACTCCAACAAATTAAATTTGAAACCGGACGGTTAAGCAATATCGAGCTTAAAAATTTTTCTACGATTCAGCGCAGTCCAGCTGATCC
>JBKCTJ010000121.1:0-2606 GCA_046318875.1 Pseudobdellovibrionaceae bacterium
GATCAATGCGAACAAAAAATTTCTTTGCGTACTTTTGAAATAGAAACTTGATTATTTTTTGGCTCTTAAACCCGCGAAGTCCCCCGCGCATTTTTGCTTTATTGATTTTAAAAACCAAATGAAGTGGCTCACGAGAAGAAAGTGGCCTTGCCCCTCGGCCCTTGGCAAGTTTACGCAAGGATCCGCCGTGAGCAAAACGATGTTTCCAGTTTGTGGATTGAAAAGAGAGTTGTTTTGTAGTCATGACCGGTGCCCCCCAAAGTTTTATGATTTGCTAAAGCAAACTTGGTGGCTTGGAGGCAACTTAGGTCGCGGAGGTCGTGGTTTGGCTGAATTGAGATTCGGAAGTTTCGTGGTTTCGTTTTCAAGAGAAAAAATTGTTGGCGTCTCAGTGATTGAGCTTTTTTGGTGTTGGTGTTGGTGTTGGTTTTTGCTTTTGCGTTGGTATTGGTACTGGCTTTTATATTGTTATTAGCATTGCCAATTGCCATTAGCACGTACCTGACCCCCCGTAAAAACGGAGAGGCGGCCTCAAAATGAGACACTTTTGAGCCTTAATCCATGAGTTCGACAGATCACCTCACTGAATACTCATAAGCCATCTAAAAAATCCCATTAAAAAACAATGACTTGTAAAAAGTTCTTAATTTGAGACCCTAGGTCATGTTTTTTGCTTATTAGAAATATATGAAAACAAAAATACTTCAAATCAGTTCAGTTGTGGCGATTTTATTAATGATCAGTGCTTGCGCGAGAGAAAATTCGGGAAGCTCTGGAGGCGGTTCACAGCCTGCTCAGACTTATGTGTTGAGCAATGGAATCTGTTACGCCACAGCGACTTGCCAACAAGTGCAATACAACCTTTGTGCGAATCAACAACAAATGCAAGGCAATGGGCTTTATACCATGTACGGCGGCAGATGTTACAATTCAGCTCAGCAGGAAGTGAATCCTTCTTTCTGTACCCAAAATGCGGCCACTCAGTGCAGTGGATACAATGGTGGGCTTAACCAACAACATCAGTATCAATACCAGCCATACCCTCAATATCAGTACCCTCAGTATCAATACCAACAACAATACAATCCAGGTTTGTATTTCTATTATGGATTTTGATCTCGTTTGGCCCATATGAAGTGAAGCCTGCAGGATCCAAGTAAATTCTTCACTGAATAACTTTTGTTCACCGTTAAGTTCAAAAACGTGTATACCTCTTGTACTTTATCAAGAGGTTTTTTATGAAAACAGGTTCAGCGCCCCTGTTCTTTTTGTTTCTTTTTTCATTATTTTCATTATCTTCATTTCATTCACAACAACTTCACGCAGAAATGCAGCCCACGGTTTGTCAGACTGAAATTGAAACGCTCTCCTCTGCATTTCAAGATCAAAAAAATGATGGCACACTCTGGTCCAAAACAACCCCCTTGCAATCGATGACTTTGTCATTTTATCCAGAAAGAAATAAACTTCCCGGGGTGAACGGCAGGGCTGCCGGTGATATTCCCTTTGCTCTTGCATCCCGTGAGGCTCCCCTCGTCTTTATTCAAAGTGGTGTGGGCGGCACTGGAAAATCAGCTTACAATTATTTATTGATGGGTCTATTGCACCAAGCTGGATTGAATGTCGTGGCAATTCCTTCACAATATTTTTGGAGAATGGCCCTTGCGACAAGCCCAAACCTGCGACCTGGAAATAAACAAAGTGATCTTGATCAGTTATCATTAGTTTACCAAAGGATTCGAGATAATTTAGAAAATTTGAAACTGATTTCAGTGAATTCAAAAAACCATTTTGTTGGTGTTTCAAACGGTGGATACAACGGCATCCAAATCGCAAACCAACAGCTTGGGGGAATTGCTTTTGAAAAGTTCGTCGTGATTAATCCACCCTTGGATTTGACCTATGGGATTAAGACTTTAGATACTCTTTTTGTTCGGGGCAAAAAAGATATCTCATCAGAGAGATACAATGATTTAATGGGTCTGATGATGTCCTTCGTTACGGAAGCAAAGATGAAGTTGAAACAAATTGTCTCTTCAATCCGCCAAAACACAACACCTGCTGAACTGCGCTATTTGATTTCACGACAGCTCATCGAATCAGTTCAAGAAATTGCAACCATATCACAATTGATTGATGATCAATTGGTTTTCAAAAAACAAAGTCTCAATGATCGTTTGGCAGAATCACGACGATGGTCTTTCCAAGATTACCAAAATCGAATTCTTATTCCTTACTTTGCAGATCATCAGGTCACAGAGCAAAATCTTTTTGCAGGAACTCGATTGCTCAAGGACCTGAAGACAATACAGAAAAGAAAAAATCTTTTGATGCTTCATTCGATGAACGATTTCATTTCACATCCCGCTGATATTCTCGAAGCTCAATCCATTTTAAAATCCAACGCAGTCATTGCACCATGTGGTGGCCACGTTGGCGCCCTTTCCTCTGCAGAGTTTCAACGAAGGATTTTAAGTTTTTTAAAATAAGCCAGCGCCCAGTTTTTTTTCCAGCTGAAAGCAATATCCCGGTGGAAAAGAAACTTGGTAACTTTGCAAAGCGATGCTTTCGAATTCTTCCCCATATTTTTTTGTGCTCCCATACAT
>JBKCTJ010000122.1:0-7839 GCA_046318875.1 Pseudobdellovibrionaceae bacterium
GTGAAAGGCCCTTGACATGACTGAGCCCGCCGGTCAGAAAAATTTCTTGAATCTCGCCGGCATGTTCCGTTTTCATCTCAAGTAAGGCCAACTGCAAATCTCGTACGAGATCACGAAAGCTTTTTGAAATGGTATCGGAAAAAATTTTTGCATCAAAACTTGCGTTGTTTTTTGAGGGTAGAATGAAGGCTTTCAGTTCTGTTTCTTTTTTAGCTTCGTAAAAAGGGAGCTCATATTTTTTAGCAATGCTGTCGATGAGATTTTTTCCGCCCCAAAAGATTGTTTGAACAGCGATCATTTGTTCGTTGTGGTAAGCTGTGATCAATGTTTTTGTATAACCTAAAGTCAAGACCACTTTTAATTTTTTGAGTTCAGGTGCCAGTTGATCAATGGATATCTCTAAAGCCGGCAAAGAGGGTGGTGGCAAATTCCATTCTTCGAAAATGTTTGCGAAAGCTAAACCTTCAGCTGTCATTAAATCTGGTTTGCGTCCAATGCTTTGAAACAAATCATAAATTTTTTCAACTTGGGTCTGTTTGACTGCACAGGCGAGGACATCCGCAGTATTTCCAATCGTCCTGATCATCTTGGCATCAAAAATCGCATCCTCAGAAGAGTAAGGCAGGTCTTCATCTAATTCGAAGGCCAATGATTTCAAAATTTTATTGCGATCTTTGAATGGAAAATTTTTATACCTGGTGATGATTTTTTCTTGAGGAACACAAATGACAACGCGAGTGGAGTCATCATAATTTTGTGTTAATTCTTTTAAGTATTCGAGGACTTCAATTTCATGATCTTGATGAGCTTTAAGCGAAAATTGCTTTTCAATGGCCTGTGTGACCAGAAACCCTTTGTTTGTGGTGGTGATTTCGATGATCTTGATTCCGTGGGAACCAACATCTATCCCGATTGATCTCATCCGTGTGACCCCATCCTTGTGACCCCATCTAGCTAGCGCTCGTTATAATATACTATTCGCGGGGGCCCTTTGGTAGTGCTAGCTGATTTGTTTTGATTCGTCGTCGCGTTTGGTCCAGGTGTCGCCGGAGGCTGGGACTGGTCTTGTTGACCGTTTTGCCCTTGTTCCTTTTGTTTTTCTTCTTTGACGTATTTAGAAATCACATCAGCTTGCTTTTCAATATCTATAACAATAGCCGTAATAGATCGCGAAATTTTTGAATATTCCCCTTTGGAAATAATTCTAAAATTGAAGTAATCCTCATAAGTAATTGGAATTTTTTTGGTTTCATCGCTGAGTCGGCCGTTACTTTCACGTTCGAGTATTTCCCAAAAATCAGATTCTTGGCCGTCA
Organism: Pseudobdellovibrionaceae bacterium; assembly: GCA_046318875.1. Lineage (GTDB taxonomy): Bacteria > Bdellovibrionota > Bdellovibrionia > Bdellovibrionales > Bdellovibrionaceae > JBKCTJ01. The sequence continues at coordinate 1,316 of JBKCTJ010000122.1, forward strand.
GCTGGTTTTTTAAATGGTCCCCTTTTAGGATCATCACGGAAGGCAATAACTGCTTGAACAGCTTTATCTGTGATGTTCGGATCAAGGGATTTCAAAACTTCACTAGGTGCTTTGTTTACGTTGATGGCTTTCATTCCGTACACTGTAATTGCTGGTCTTAAAACATTAAATAACTCGTCATTCATTCCCTTCACGAGGCGCACTTCATCAACAGTAATGAATGAACGGTTTGGCGGAAAATCTTCTGATTCGAATTCTTGATAGCCTTCTTTTTTAGAACCTCCGTTGGCACTAGCTGATTTATCTGACATCCAGTCAATCAAGGGATTCACCACGGATTCTTCTAAACGAAGATTTGAATATTTATCAAAAAAAACTTTGTCCTCAATTTTTTTTCGTTCAAACAGATTAAGGATTTGTTTTTTAGTAAGCTCCCTCAGTCCCTTTGATGGTGAGATCAAATCGTTCAGATCGATTTTTGTCCCTTCCAGTTCAATCAGGGTGTCATATTTAGCATCCATGAGGGATTCCTTTTCAGACTTTTTCAAATCATCCGTTGTGATCGCAGTGGCCCCAGCAGGAATTTTCAAGGGCCATGCAAATGGAAACTGCCAGATTTGATCTAACATTTGAACATTTTGGCCGACCAAGTTTTTAACCGTGGGTGCAATTTTCACATAGAGCTTCAGTCGAAGCAGTGAAATATCAAGACCCGCTTTTGCCGCATAATAGGCCTTAATACGGTGAAGATTTTGGGAATTAATAATATATTCAACACTGCTTTCGTACATGATTTCCATTGCGATGTAATTCATGATGACCAAAGATGTTGTTGCCATAATCAAAGCGATGCCTCGCTTGGATTGAGGAAGTTTACGTCCGGACCACTGTGGCTTTCGAGGTTTTGTGTGGTTTACGCTTTTCAGACTAGCCTCCTCCTGGGGTGCCTGGATTCTGAGGGTTGGTCGAAGCAGTGCCGTAATCATTTTTATTATTTGTGAAACGGATAGGCACCACAATCTGCATGGAATATTTTTTCTTTCGCTTGCTGGGGAGTTCTTTTTCGTAGACAAGAGAAACTTCAACGGCCTGGGGGAAATTGCCAGTTGTGACCGAGTCGCCGCCTTGGCCGGATTTCCAAGTTTTTGACCAATCTTGTTTGCCTTTGCCAATGTACTGTAATTTGAATTCGACAATATTATCGACCAAAGAAATTTCTTCTCCGCCTTTGGTGACGTCGCGATCAACATAAGGCGAGGATCTTCGAAAAAGACATTTTTTAAACCGATCCGAATCGCTGCCTTCACAGTCTTTTAAAAAATATCCGACTTCTATAAAATCAGCCATACGGGTGTTTGTTGTTGTGCGCTGAACATTGCTCGTGACGAAATGGACTTCGGCTTCGCGTCCCATAAATTGTGTTGTGGGATCGCGCCGTGGAACTTCGCGATTGGCTTCTGCAGCAGGTGCTGTCGGAACTGCAGGTGGCGTAAGTTGTCCAGGAGCTGCCTGTGTTTGAGTTGTTCCTGGCTGTTGCTGCCCCTTTTTTTTAATCGCGTCTGTTAAATCTTTTTCAACATCTCGGTAATGAAAGGCGAGGCTGATGTCAGTTTCGATGACCTTTAAAGTATTTCGAACTTTGGATAAATCATCCAGCTGTTCTTGAATTTTTGTTTTATTTTTTAATCCCTGTTGAATTGTTCGAGCAACCAGCAAAGACATGGATCCTAAAATCGCCACGGAGATTATAATTTCAAGTAAACTGAACCCTGATTTCTTAAATAATATATGTTTGCTCACTGATTGCCACCAGTGGTCTGGCTATCAGCAGGGGATGTGGTCGAAGAAATCCCACCAGCACCGGGCATGGCGATTTCCTTGTCATAGTCGACAAAATAGGTGGTTACCGAAAACTCGATGGGTTTTGCGTTTCCTTTGTTCTTATGAATAACTGTCACTTTCACTTCTTTGACCGACTTATTGAAATGTTCAGTCATGGTTTTTACAAGGGTCAGCATTTCTTGAGTTGCCCCGCCATCTTCAGAAACTAAAAGTGCAGTCAAATCGGGAAATTCAAGTTCTTGAGATTTCATTTTCCAAGAGTATTGGGGATAATCTTCACCAAAATCTTCGGCTTTTTCTTCATCTATGGATTCTAATGGTTTGCCTTCGTATTCTTTGCGAAGTTCAACCATTTTTCGCTCCAACAAGGCCGCCATTTCAAATTGAACTTGAGTTTTGTTTAAGCGCTTATAGCTGTTCGCCCAAGAACTGACGAGTAAAATAACTCCCGAAGACAGAATCACCATAGAGATGATGACTTCAAGTAATGAGAAACCGGATTTATTTTTCACTTTTTATAATCCCTCAAACTGCGCTCTGATTTTATAATATCAGCTTGCCCAGTGAGTGGGTGAAAAAGAACTGTCCATGTCATATCTTTTTTGTCTGTGATTTGTAACGCTGATGCTTCCAAGTGTCCGTCGGGAAAGAAATAGATGTATCCAATTCCTTCGGTCAAAGGTTCCTTCAAAGACTGGGTTTCAAGCTGTCGAAAACTGAGCCCCTTGGGGAGATCACGGGTATTTTTTAGAAGTTTTGTATATTTTTGAAAATCGGATTTGGGTTTTCCATCGGGGCCGAGATCTGTTAGCTCGCCCCGTCGCTGTTTTTCCAATTTATCCACATCAACAAAAACGGTCCCCTGTATCGAAGAAGCTTCAATCCAGTAACTTCCGCCATCATCTTTGAATTCAAGAACAAGGCGCATTGTTTTATTAAAAAGTCTTGCATGGTTTCGAACTTCTTTTCCAAGCAAACTCATTTCACGCACTGTGGTCTTAATATTTTCGCGGGGCTTGGAGAGCCGATTCATGCCGATTGCAATCATGCTTCCGATGATCCCAAGGACCACCATGATTTCAATCAACGAAAAACCGGAATTAGTTCGCAGTCTCAGTCGCGCCTTCGACAATGTCAGCATCAACACCGGTACCACCCTCTTTTCCATCTTTACCGTAAGACTTTAAAGAGAAATCTCCACCTTCAACTTGGGAATAAACAAATTCATTGCTCCAAGGATCCAGGATTTTTCCGCTTTTGAGTTTCAATTTGATGGGTTCCCAAGTTTGGCAGCTTGAGCTGGGCTTAATCAATTCATCTAAAGTTTCTGGGAATTTTCCGCAGTCAGATTCATATGTGCTTAAGCCATTCATAATTTGTGACATTGTCATTCGCGCTTCTTTGGCTTTTGCTTTGTCGTTGGCGCCCACGATGGAATTACCGATCAATCCCAAAATTGTTCCAATGATCCCAAGAACAATCATGATTTCTACTAGAGACATCCCGGATGAATTCAGTAAATATTTTTTGTTTTTCATGTTCAATATCTTCTGTTGCTGCATAATCTTCCTCTTCGTCGTCAATTCGTTATTTAAGATATTACACATCACCGATATTTGTCATCTCGAACATGGGAACAACAATGGACAAGACGATGATAAATACGACAAGCCCCATCAAAACTGTGATGATTGGTGTCATTGCGCTGGTCAAACCTTCTAATTTCGATTTCACCTGAAAATCATAGGCATCTGAAACTTGAGTGAGCATGTTTTCAAGCTCACCAGTCTTTTCTCCGATACGCACCATATGCAGGACCAAAGGTGGGAAATGTCCACTTTTACTCAAGGGCCCTGCGATATTTTCACCTTCAGAAATATTTGCTCGGGCTTGTTCAATGGCATCGGCAATGACACAGTTCCCAACCACTTTTTTCACGATTTCCAGGGCTGCAATCATGGGGACTCCACCGGTCAGAAGCGTCGACAAAGTTCGAGTGAATCTGGCCACCGCAACCATCTTTGTAATCTCACCCACCACAGGCAAAGTTAAAGAGATCGCATCCCATTTTCTTGTGCCTTCAGGAGATCTTTTCCAATTTAAAAATAAAAAATAAATCAAAGCTAGTCCACCGAACATAAAATACCAATAAGAAACCATGAACTGACTGTCTGAAATCAAAACCGTCGTATACCAAGGCAATTCCAATTCGGGAAAGGATTCGAAGACCACGACCATTTTCGGAATAACAAAAACAAATAATCCCATCAATACCAAACCAACGATCACTAACATGATGACCGGATAGGTGAGGGCTGATTTTACTTTTTCCCGCAACTGGGCTTGGGATTCCGTAAAATCTGCAAGTCGCAAAAGAATAATATCCATATTTCCCGCTGTTTCACCCGCTTCAACCATGGAAACATAAATCGTCGTATAAATTTGCGGGTATTTCAGCAAGGCTTTGTGAAAAGAGCTTCCTTCATTAACCATATTTTTTGCATCGGCAATGGATTCCGCCAAAGTCGGATTTTCTACTTGTTCAGACACTGCGGCAAGGGCGTCAACCAGGGGAATGTTCGCTTTAATCAAAACGGCCAACTGCCTGGTCATCAAAGCAAGATCTTTGATACCGACGCTTTTTGATTTTGCTGCGGATTGATTTTTTTTAGATTCAGCTTTTTTCTTATCGCGAATATCCGTGACAAAGACGTTGTCTTTTTTGAGTTTTATTCGAGCAGTTCGGGCATTATCAGCATCGACAGTGCCCTTGACATTTTTTCCTGCTTTGTTCAGACCGCGATATTCAAAAATGGGCATTTTACAATTTTCCTTCGAGTCCTTGGCTTAATTATCCGCAGGTTCTAGGGAAAGGGTCAATCACTGTTCTTTAGCAAGCCATTGAATAGATGAAGTAAATGGATAAGCAGTTGATGTCATCCTGCCTGAGGTCCCTCAAGGACTTTGATTTGTACCCCTGCAATCCTTGGTATTCTTTTAAACCGATGGAAAAAACCAATTCTCCGGTCTGGGGTTCAGAAAATGCACGATGTCCAGAATGCAGAACACCATTTTTAAAAGAGATATAAAACACCCCAGATTTGAATTTTTCTCCGCCTTCAGAGATATTGAGTAAACAATCTTCATATATTTTTTGCTTCAATTCAGCAAGGTTTTGAAAATGATCGCTGAACTGAGAATTTTTGAAAATGCTTAACTTTTTTTCGGCGGCTTTATAATCTGCTATAGGCAAAGCTTTTGTATCGTGGCGAAAAATTTCTGCAAGTTCTGAGGCCATGGCAAAAAGTCGTTCTGAAGATTTGTTTGGTTCAGATGGCTTCATTGGTCGTCATTCCTCGTTTAGATTTGTATTCATGGATCAGTTTATTCAGATAATTCTGCACGCGGTATTTTTTGAGCTCGTGAAGTTCGTCGGAGTGAACATGCATTTCAAGAATGCCTTTTTCTTCAAGTCTTTCCTTCTGATTTTGATACAAAATGAAGCCACCCTTCGTGTATTGCAAGTACCTTTCATTTTGTTTCAAATACACATACAGATTAAATTCAACGGGGATTCCACCCATAAATTCATGAATGCTAATGGCATGCATTTGTTTTTCATTGGGAGCATTCATGGTAAGCCGCGCTTGATTCCCTGGGAAAAAAGCGATTGCAATTTTTTGGCCGTTGGAAATGCATTGATGCAAAAAGTCAGCTTGATCCAAAGACCAATCCTGGAAATCCACTTGTTGGAATCGAATGTCCATCACTTCTGAAAAATCAATTTCTTGGCCCGAGTCCTTTAAGTATTCTTTTAATCTGGTCGTGACGAGTTGTTGGAATTCTTTGTCGTTGTGATAATCCCGCTCAGAGGTGACGACCAAGTATCCATGATAATGCTGTGAATCGATCAGATAACATCGAGCTGTTTCAACCTTGTAAGAAAATTTCTTTTGCTCTTCCAATTGGACAGGGGTGGTCCCTGGGGTGCGAATCGAATCGATGGTTTTGAATGAACTGATTTCCAGTGCACTTTTTGGTTCAGAATTCAGTACGGATTCGATGACATCTGTATTTTGACCGTTGTTTTTTGTATTTTGAACTAACTGGCTCAGCAATCTCTGATTTAGACTATCCTGGTTTTCCAAATTACTTTTCTTCAAAGAATCTGGGCAGTGGCTCATCAGCTCAGTTAAAGCTTTTTGTAAAAACACTAAAGTGACTTGTTCATCCTGTTCATTCTGGGAAGAATTCTCTTCGGCCATTTCTGTCGCGCGGGCATAAACTTCGTCAAAGAAAGTGTTCTCGGCATCTTGATTTTGCGCTAACAGATTTTTTCTCTTTATTTCCTCAATCAGTCTCTGTCGGTACTGATCTTTGGTTTCACCGGCGGCCATTGTGATGTCCGGACAGCACTGAGATAGATTCAGCATAGATTCTTTGCTAATTAAAACTTCAAGTTCTTCCTGGCTGAAGTGTCTTCCCGAGGCCGTATTGATTTGATTGATGGCAATTTAATTGTTGTCCTGTGAATCCAAAGCAGTCGTCAACTCAGTGAAATTGGGTTGGTTTGATTCTGTCGCGGAAAAGGATTGATTTGAGCCTTTGATTTTAATCATCATTTCATTATTGCCAGTGGTCTGACTTTGAAACGCAGATCTTTTCTCTACAGGGTTTTCAAT
>JBKCTJ010000123.1:0-19216 GCA_046318875.1 Pseudobdellovibrionaceae bacterium
CAAAAAAGGGAAACCTTATTTTAATTCGGCATTGCTGTTGAAAAAAAACACTGTAGTGAAGGAGTTTCATAAACAGTTGCTTCCAACGGGAGATGTTTTCGATGAAGCTCGGTTCATTGAAGTTGGCGATGTGAAAAAAAATTACTTTTCCCTAAAGGGAAAAAAATTCTTTCTAACAATTTGCGAAGATATCTGGGCTTGGCCAGACCGGAAATCAAATTCTCCGTATCTTAAAAATCCTCTGCTCGCTGTTCCTAAACAAAAAGTTGATCTCGTGATCAATATCAGTGCTTCGCCTTTTCATACAGAAAAATTTCGCTTGCGAAAAGAAGTTGTTGCTCAAACTGCAAAATATTTCAAAGCGCCTATGGTTTACGTGAATATGGTTGGTGCTCAGGATGAAATTATTTTTGATGGAACTAGCTTTGTAGTCGACGCCAAAGGCAAAATTAAATTTCAGTGTCATTCTTTCAAAGAAGAAATGAACGTTTTCGATCTGAAGGAGTTAATACCCTGGTCGCCCCATGCGCCATCGCTGAGTGGGACAGAACAATTGCGAAGTGCACTGGTCTTAGGGATTCGGGATTATTGCAAAAAGTCTAAAATTTCTAAACTCCACTTTGGCTTAAGCGGTGGAATTGACAGCGCAGTGGTTGCTTGTCTTGCTGTGGATGCCCTGGGACCTCATGCAGTTCATGGAATTGCAATGCCCGGCCCTTACAGTGCGGATTTAAGTCTTCGTCTCGCACGCCAATTAAGTCAAAATTTAGGAATCGGTCTGACTGAAATTCCAATTTCACCCAGCTATGAAAAAGTGAAAAAAGAACTGCAGAATTCATTTTTAAATCGTGAAATGACTTTTACCCATGAAAATCTTCAAGCCCGCTTGCGGGGAATGTTTTTAATGGCTTATTCCAACCAAACGCAAAGTTTACTATTATCCACAGGAAACAAAAGTGAGTATGCAACGGGATACACAACCCTGTACGGTGATATGTGTGGCGGTCTAGCGCCCCTCGGCGATTTGTTGAAAAATGAAGTCTACGATTTAGCGAATCACTACAACAAAGATTCGGAATTGATTCCAAAAGAAATTATCAACCGACCACCTACTGCCGAGCTTAGGCCAAATCAGAAAGACCAAGACAGTCTTCCGGCTTATGATGTTTTGGACGAGTCAGTGCAGCACCTAGTAACAAAATCCAAAAATCCAAGGAACGAAACTGATCAATGGGTTCTTCGAAAAATTTATCAAACTGAGTTTAAACGCTGGCAAGCTCCACCAATTTTGAAAGTTTCATCCCACGCGTTTGGACGCGGTCGCAGGTGGCCCTTGGCAATTCAGATCAATAGCAAAGATTAAAAATTAAAATAGACCTAACAAATCCAACTGTTTTGGTTGGCGGATGATTTGGGGAAATCGGTGTTCCGGTTTACCAGTCAGCGCAACAAGATTTGATATTTCTGGAGGCTTTCCACCGACTGAAATCCGCTTAAGCATTTCAAGGAAAAGCAGACCACAATATGTTGCATCTTGTTCAGCTCGGTGAAAATTTGATGTTGGAATTTTTAAATGTTGAACCAATGTACCCAATTTATAATTTGGCAAGCCCGGAAGAACTTTTCTAGCAATCGCTAATGTATCAATGACTGTGCCTTTTGGCGCCAGGGATTCATATTTGTTAATATCTGCAGTTAAAAACTGTGCATCGAATGAAGCGTTGTGAGCTACCATCAGATCATCTTGGCAAAACTCTGCAAGGGGCTGAAGCAGCGCTTCGATATGAGGTTTTCCCCTGACCATATCATCAGTAATTTTATTTACAGCCGAAGCTGCTGGGGGAATAGCACGCTTTGGATCAACCAGCGTTGAAAACACGGCATCAACTTGACCATCGACAAATCGGACAGCTCCGATTTCAACTATTTGATCTACACCTGAAACAATGCCCGTCGTTTCAAAATCAAAAGCAATAAATCTCATAGGAACCCCGCTACAAAAATAACTACACAGCTAGCGCGGGCATTTCAATAAGAAACGTCGGGCGGAATTTAAAATTTAAATACTGCTTATTCTGAAACAAAAAAAGGATTGGAATAAATCCATGTGACCCATTTTTTAGCATCTGGTACCGGAAAATAGAGGCTAATTCGGACCTGGACTCGATAAGATCCAGGCTGAAGAATGGCATATTCTGATTCTAATTTATTGAACGTTTTTTCCCGCTGTCCGTTACGATAGATAACCACTTCATAAAAATCTTGAATTTCTTTGGGAAGTTTGATTTTGAGTTTCATCCCCGGAGTCAAAGGCACCTGGCTTCCCATAGTATAAGTTTTTGAACCACTTTCAATTTCAGCGTAAAACCCTTTAGGGTTGCCGATCATATCAAATGAGGTATAGAAACTTCCCTGCTTCAAGGCTTGGAATATTTTTTGTTTATCGTTTTGCAGCTGTCCCGTCAGCTCTGAAGTCAGAAGAACGTGATTCGTAAACATCTCAAATGATCTTTGATATGAGGGAAATCGAAGTAAATAATTTGACCATGGCACCGCTCGTGCTGAAGCTTCGGCACCCGCATAGGCAAAAAATTTTCGTGTCTGACTGATTTTATCCCAGGTATTTATTTCTTCGCTCGGTTCAGAAAACAATCTGATAAAAGCTAATTTCGGTTGAAAAGGATAAATGATTAAACTCCAGAGCACAGAAATCTTTGAAAATTCCCACGCTCTGAAAGCAAGGCTTTTGATATTTAGAATTTCTAAGCCATCCATGCCTTGAGCAATTTCCCCAGCCCAATCGAACCCAGTTTTGTAAGGATGCGCAAGAAGGGTCAAAGATCCCTGATTTTCTTGGGTCTTTTTTGTTAGAATATCTGAAAGTTGCAATTGCACTTCACCTAAATTTGCACCAAGAGATGTGTTGGAAATAGAATCTCCATCGCCCAGTAATGAAAGCGACTCCCCGGCAGCGTAATGGATTAATCTAGAATCCAAATACGAATATTTTCCGCCTACAAGCAAAAGTAAATTATTCGCGTAAAAATCTTCCACAGTCGTTTCGAAGTGGTTCAGATCCGTCAGCATCAAAAAATCCAGTTTTGCATTTTGAGCTGCGAGCACCACTTGCTGAATTGTGCCAGAGCCAATACTTTCGCGAGTGTGAGCGTTGATTACCCCTCGATAGTCATAATACTTTGAATTTGATTCGGTCTTTATGGTTTCTGGGTAAACCTGAAAATTTAATTGAGAGACATAGAATCCATAAACAAAATAGAAAATCAATGCGACTGAAAAAAAAGATAAAACTTTCACTGTCGACGCTCAACACGGTACAATGCATGACCTTCAGCTTCAGTATTCATTAACTTGAGCTCGACAGGCTGATACATTAGGGGAATATCTTGATTTTCTGTTTTGTAAATAAAGAAAACATCATTTTTATTCACGAACTCCGCCCGTGAATCATAAAAATCATATCGTGAACAGTCTTGCAATTTAAATACAGGATAAGAGCTATAAAAATCTAACAACGCTGCAGTTTGATACTTACATGTATAAAGGGGATGAGTGTCGGAACTTAATCTTTTGCCTAAAGCTTTTAAATTCTTCATTTGTTCGATCTGAGGGATCTTAACCCAAGGACCCAATACAGCCGCCGCCATGATCATGGTCACCACTCCGGAACCAACCACAGCAACAGTGATCCATTTCTGACTGCGACCCAATAAAACGATTAAAATCGGCAGACTCATATAACCCATAATGGGCCAATTCACTTCGGTCGGTGCATGAAATGAAGAATTAAGAAAAAATAGCAGTGGCAAAAAAAGTTGAATGATAATGAAGTGAGTTTGGATTCTTTGTGTTTCGTTAAAGCTTGGAACTTTCGAGAAATCTACAGAGAAAAGGTAAGCTCCGGATAAAATGGAAACACCTGCTAAATAATTATAGACCCAATTATATTCAAAACCCGGGGCTTCAAATCCGTGGCTGATTTGAAATTTGAAAGAGGCCCAACCATTCATCACATTCCATATCCATACCGGTGCACTTGCTAAAAACAATGCTAAAAAACCGATGACAACGTTTCGGGAAGAAATCAAAAACCACAAGGATCGCTGACGATAATGAAGAAGAAACAAAACGATCAGTGAAAATCCCCACAGCACAATCATGTATTTTGATAAAAAGCCCAGTCCCAGCACAAAGCCAAGAAGAAAAAATAGAGTTCGTTTTTTCGAAGTTAACAATTCAAAAAATATAAGATTACTTAAAGACCAAAAAAACAATAAAGGTAAATCTGGTGTTTGTAGAATTTGAAAAAAACCTAGAAGTGGATGAAACAGAAACAACAGAAAAACACAGATTTCTTCTTTGCCAAACTGAGAGCGTTGAATAATTTTTTGGTATAACTTGACGATGATGAAAGCTGTCGCGTGATGGATCAGAACCCCAAAAATTCGGACTGTGAGCTCTGGTGATGGCAAGACCACACCAATCTTTTCAGAAATAAAAATCATCCATGCAATCATGGGTGGATGATCAAAATAACTAAGCTGTAAATATTGCGACCACAAGCGGTAGTAAGCTTCGTCTGGAGCCAGGGGTATAAATGCGGCTAACCAAAGCTTAACAAGAATTGAACTTGTAAAGAGATAAAAAAATATTCTATTCAAATTAATATGTCACAGATACAGGACCCGCCTGGGTCGACGGCTTGCCAATATCTCTCCCGTTGACGTTGACGTTAATCATTTGACCGTCAGAAATTTGAAGCTGAATGGGACCTTGGACTTTGAATGTATGAACTTGATCTTTTTTAAGTTGAATGGTGTTTACTTTGTTTTGAATCGAATAGGAAATCGAAACATCTCCCTGAGATTCAACAATTACCTCCTTGGCGCCGGAAGTTGCTGGTGTTGCCTCGACTGCTGGATTCGATACTAGATCTGGTTTTGCCACTTCTGGTTTTACTATCAAAATGGGCTTAGCTTCAACGATGGGTTTAACTTCCGTCACTGGCTCTGCGGCTTCTTGGGAAATTGGTTTTTCTGACATCGGCTTTTTGCTTTCTATCGTTGATGTTTCTAGGGAAATAATTGGATCTGGTGTTGTTGCTGGCAGGCTTAATGCCTTGAGCTCTTCGGTCGTCACAGGTTTTGCAGATTCAGGTAGATTCACAGGTTCAGAGTCTTGAGCAATATTTGTCTGTGGAATCACAATGGTTTCATTTTTATATCTTTTCATCGTCGCTTTTATCGCAAAGGCTACAGACAAAACAACAACTAACCCCAAAATGCCCACAAGCAAATAAGACTGGGACTGATTTTCAGCTTGGAATGGAATACGTTTTTCCATGTTAGGCTTCGTATTGATATCTATCGGTTTTTCATCAAGAGCCTCAATTGGCGCCACATCGTTGTTTTGAGAAGAATCGTCGGCAGAATAAACAAGCTTGGTGCCTTCACCACTTTGGAGCATGTAGAGCTGAAGCATTTCCTTTGAATCTAATTTGAGGAAAGTTGCATATGAGCGAATAAAGCCACGAATAAAGGTGCGCTTTAAAAGCGGATCTGTTTCTCCGGATTCGATAGCTGCCAAAGTTTTTTGATTGATCTTAAGCACAGCTGCAACTTCATGAAGGCCAAGTTTCATTCCTTCTCGTTTTTCTTTTAAGATTTCTCCGACTTTTTTCATTGATTTGCCTTTTTTAAAACTTCAAACATGGCTCGAGCTTTTTTATGAAACTTTCCTTCTGGAAATAATGAATAAGTTTCTTTGAGCTTATCTGCCGCTTTTTTTACCTCTCCCATGCGATACAGCGCAAGTGCTTGGTAATAATGTGGTTCATCAATCATGAGAGGCTGACAAAGCTCCACCGCTCGGTCAAGAGCTGCCGTCGCAGATGCATATCTTTTTAATTCAAAAAATGTTCGACCGTAATAGGTCGCGGTCGTGCAATCATCACTTTTGAAATCTAAGGATTTTTCTAAAGCTACGATTGCTTGTTCATACTTCCCAGACTCGAAATACAAGAAACCAAGGTTGAAATAACTTTTATTTGGAAATGCATAAGTTAAATCTGCTGTGGCCACTTTCAGCTGTTCATGGGCTTTTTGAAACCTTTTTTGATGGATTAACATTCTTGCATAGTTGTTTCTAGATTCTGTTTCGTTAGGATTAATTTCCAAAGCTTTTAAGAAGCTTTCTTCAGCAAGATCGCTTCGATCACGATAAAAGTAAGTTAGCCCCATGGCGTTATATAAAACAGCATTTCTTGGATTAAGTTTTTCGGATTCGAGCAGATTCTTTAAAGCTTGGGGAAATTGGCCCTTTTCGATATGGGAAATTCCCAACCGCAAATACAAATCAGCTTGTTCTCGGCGATTGCCTGGTGTCTGGCAGCTAGCTAACAATAACAAGCCCAGAAACCCTAGATTTCTTATGACCTTAATACCGACTCGGATTTTATAAGGAGCTAAAAATTCGAAACTCATCACATAAAGCTATCAACTGAGCTGGATCTCAGCAACAACTTCTACATGGTCAGTTTGTGGAAACATATCGAAACATCGAAGAGATTTTAGCTGATAGGTGTTATATTTAAGAAGATTCTTTAAATCCCTCTGTAACGTGGTTGGGTTACAACTCACATAAACAATTTTTTGTGCCTTAGAATGCAACAAAGCATCAGTGACAAGGGCATCGCAGCCACCGCGCGGCGGATCTAATAAAATAAAGGCGCCTGAAGGTATTTTTTCTCGTCGAAGGTAGTCTTCAACTTTTGCGTGAAAAAACTGAATTTTTCGTTTTCCAGCAAGAAGCCGTCCCTTGCGGGCCATGGCTACATCGTATTCAACAGCGATTGTGGAAACTGTTTTAAATTTTTCTTTTAGTTTTTCGTAAATTAAAAAAGTGAAGTTGCCATGTCCTGCATAAAAATCAAAAAAAGCGGAAGGCATACTTTCTGGGAGCAAAGACAAAACATCTTCTTTCATCAAAACATTCACCTGTTCATTCACTTGACTGAAATTCATTTCAGCATCTGCTGCGCCTGCTTTGGAATAGAGGTAGTAAGTTTTATCCTTATCTGGCAGGACCGACTGTTTCATCAAATCATTTTCTAAAAGCGCAATTTGATTGTTGATCGAATCATCTGCGAGGAGACACTTTTTTATGGGTAAATGTTCGTGGGATCGCTTTTGGAAATATCCTAATTTTGACCCATTCCATTTTAGTCCAATTTTATTTCGATACTCATACTGCAGAGGTGATCTTTGGAAATCGCGCCATTTCCATGCTTCACCAAAGCTTCTGCGGAAATGACTTTCGACAAGTTGCTGTTTGTATTTTACTTGTGAAGGATAGGAAAGATGTTGCCAGCTGCAGCCCCCACATTTTTCAAAATACTGGCAGGGCGGCACTGTTCGATCAGCGGAAGCTTGCAGAATATTTTGAATTTGTCCCCGAGAATAGTCTTTTTTCTCTTCGGTAATGATGACTTCAAGTAAGTCACCGGGTGCAGACAACGGAACAAAGCAAACTTTTCCATTCAATTTGCCAATTCCGTCGCCTCCAAATACCAGATCTGTGATTTCTATTTTATGTGTTAACAAGTTCGTGTTTTTCGAAAAACAAAGCAATTTCACGTGCAGCAGATTGTGGGCTATCAGAGCCATGAACTGCGTTTTCACCTACGTTATCGCCGTGTTTATGTCGAATTGTGCCAGCATCAGCTTTTTTAGGATCTGTTGCTCCCATAATTTCACGGTTTTTCAAAACTGCGTTTTCACCGGAAAGAACCATCAAAAGAACTGGTCCTGATGTCATGAAAGAAACCAATTCACCGAAAAAAGGACGGGCTTTGTGTTCAGCGTAAAATTCTTCGCATTTAGCTTTTGAAATCATAGAAAGCTTTGCTGCTGCGATTTTCAAACCCGCTTTTTCGAAATGAGTCATCACATCACCCATTACATTTTTTTTAACTGCATTTGGTTTAATAATCGAAAACGTTTGTTCAATGGCCATTTTTATATCTCCTTCAAGATTAAGAATTTATTTACAACATACTTTTTAACGTCGTGCCCAAATCTGCCGGGCTTCGAGCAATTTTGCAACCTGCAGCTTCCAAGGCTTCAAACTTTGCTTCAGCTGTGCCTTTGCCGCCACTGATGATTGCTCCAGCATGACCCATGCGCTTGCCCTTTGGTGCAGATGCTCCAGCAATAAAAGCAGTGATCGGTTTTTTAAATTCGCGCTTGATGTATTCAGCAGCTTCTTCTTCCGCTGAACCACCAATTTCACCGATCATAATGACTGCATCTGTCCCGGAATCAGCATTAAATAATTCCAAAACATCGATAAAGTTAGTTCCATTCACTGGATCCCCACCGATTCCCACACATGTCGATTGTCCAAGACCCAATTGGGTCAACTGATGAACTGCTTCATAAGTCAGAGTTCCTGACCTTGACAGTACACCAATTTTTCCGGGCTTGTGTATATGTCCGGGCATAATTCCAATTTTACACTGACCCGGAGTGATGACGCCTGGACAATTCGGTCCGACAAGGCGAGTTTTTCGACCTTGCATGAATTTTTTAACTTTGATCATGTCTAAAACTGGAATTCCTTCGGTGATACAGATCACTAAATCCAAGTCCGCATCCACAGCTTCCATAATAGAGTCCGCAGCAAAAGGGGGTGGAACAAAAATCATCGATACATTTGCGCCGGTTTTTTCTTTTGCATCAGCAACTGTATTAAATACGGGAAGTCCAATGTGACTTGTTCCACCTTTTCCAGGTGTGACTCCACCGACCATCTTTGTGCCATATTTCAAACATTGTTCTGAATGAAAAGCGCCTTGGGCACCGGTCATACCCTGACAAATGACTTTAGTGTTCGAGTTAATCAAAATAGCCATAAAATTTCCTACTTTCGAATCGCAGCAACAATTTTTTTCGCTGCATCTGTCAAATCATCAGCCGGAGTGATATTCAAACCACTTTCCTTCAATAATTTTTTACCTAGTTCCACATTTGTTCCTTCAAGTCGGACGACTAAAGGCACTTTCAATCCCACTTCTTTTGAAGCCGCAATGACACCTTCCGCAATGACATCACACTTCATAATTCCGCCGAAAATATTGACCAATATTCCCTTTACCGCTGGATCTTTCAAAATAATCTTAAAAGCTGCAGTCACTTTTTCCTTATTTGCTCCGCCGCCAACATCTAAAAAATTAGCTGGGCTTTCACCGTGCAGCTTAATGATGTCTAAGGTCGCCATGGCCAGACCAGCACCATTCACAAGACAGCCAATATTTCCATCTAACTTAATAAAAGCTAAATCAAACTTGGAAGCTTCGATTTCTGTTGGCTCTTCTTCTGCTAAATCGCGAAGTTCCATGACTTCAGGATGTCGATACAAAGCATTGGAATCGAAATTCATTTTCGCATCGAGAGCTATGATGTCGCCAGATTTTGTAAGCACCAAGGGATTCACTTCAGCAATTGAACAATCTGTCTGCAAGAATGCCTGATACAATCCCAACAAAAATTTAACTGCATTGTTAATTGATTCATTCGGAATTCCAATGGCGAACGCCAATTGGCGCGCTTGAAATGCTGCTAAACCTACAGTTGGATCAATATCAACTTTGACAATTGCTTCTGGTCGCTTTTCAGCAACTTCTTCGATATCAACTCCGCCCTCTGCAGATGCCATCATCGCAGCACGGCCTGTTGCCCGGTCAACTAAACATGCCACATAGTATTCTTTTTCAATTTGGCAGCCTTCTTCGATAAAAACTCGCTGAACTTTTTTACCTTCTGGTCCTGTTTGATGAGTGATAAGTGTCATTCCCAACATCTTTGATGTCAGCTGTTCAACTTCATCTAAAGATTTCGCGATTTTTACACCGCCACCTTTTCCGCGACCACCAGCATGAATTTGAGCTTTCACAACCCAAAGATTTCCGCCAATTTCTTGCGCAGCTTTGCGAGCTTCTACTGGACTTAATGCAAGATGACCTTTTAAAGTTTTAACACCAAATTTTCGAATGACTTCTTTTGCCTGATATTCATGGATATTCATATTAGTACTGCATCTTCCCTAAAGCTTCGACCAATTCGCGAACAGCTTTTGTTGAATGTTCAAGACCCGCTTTTTCTGTATCATTTAATTTCAACTCAACTACTTTTTCCATCCCATTGCCGCCCAATTTACAAAGCACACCGATGAAAAGGCCCTTCACACCAAACTCTCCATTCAGCTCCACGGCACAAGGAAGAATTCGTTTTTGATCTTTCAAAATTGATTCTGCCATTTGAACTGCAGCTGCTGATGGAGCGTAATAAGCTGATCCAGTTTTTAGAAGTCCGACGATTTCTGCACCACCTTCACGAGTGCGTTTAACTATTGCATCAACTCGGTCCGCAGCCATGATTTCAGTCAACGGTACTCCGCCAACAGAACAATGTCGAGGCATTGGAACCATCGTGTCTCCGTGTCCGCCCAAAACAAATGCTTGGACATCTTTCACAGAAACTTGCAGTTCTTCAGCGATAAATGATTTCATTCGGGCACCATCTAAGACACCGGCCATACCAATAACTCTTTCACGAGGAAAGCCAGTCACTTGTTTTGCAACGAAAGCCATCGCATCCAAAGGATTAGAAACAACGATGACAACTGAGTTTGGAGCGTATTTTTTTATTCCTTCGCAACATTCTTTGACGATTTTTGCGTTGGTCGCCAAAAGATCATCACGACTCATTCCCGGTTTTCGTGGAAGGCCCGCGGTCAGAATAACTACATCTGAATTTGCGATGTCTGCATAATTTGAAGTTCCCGTGACACGAGAATCAAACAACTCAACCGGAGAAGATTCAAAAAGGTCCAGGGCCTTGCCCTTTGCTGTGCCTTCGTTAATGTCTAACAGAACAACATCACCTAATTCTTTTTGTGCCGCCCAATGAGCAGCCGTTGATCCGACGAAACCAGCTCCGATAACAGTAATCTTTTTTCTTTGATGACCCATAAATTCTCCTTCTTATGACAGTTTCCATGGATAAAATGAACATCAAAGAAGTATCGAATTTCTAAACAGAAAGCATCAAATTAAATTCCAGGACTTTTTGCGACGAGCTCTGTCCGCAGCCAACAAAGAAGTATTGACTAAAAGAAGAGCTTTTCTCAAAAAAAAACCCCCAGGGAAAACTCCCCAGGGGTTCAAAGAATTAAATCCTTGTAAAAAAACTACTTCTTACGAGTAGCTTTTTTCTTTGTAGCAGCTTTCTTAGTTGCCTTTTTCGCTACCTTTTTTGTTGCCTTCTTCTTTGCCATGATCGCTCCTCCTGCGTTTTTTTAGACCTCAGCTTTCGCTTGATCTAAATTTGTTGACTCACTTTAAACCGGACCATCTTCGGATTCCAATTGCACCGATTTCTATCTCGGATTTCATCTTGAAAACCACTCACGTGATTCTTTCGATGTTGTTCTTAATAAAAGTCTGACGAAATCGACATCCTTCGTCAATAGAAATTTTTCTTGCATAGTTCTTGATTTCAAAAAAAGCGAAAGAGGTGTGGTGATGATCGTTGAAATATTGATTTCGATCCTCGGATTTTTGCTTTTTCGAAATGAATTGCTCGGAAATTTTAAATATTTTGGTCTGACACTGAAACAACAAAGTACCTTCATGCAAATCAGTGTGGTTTTTTTTGCTCTGTTGACTGCATTTGTTTTTATTTTTTCGATCTCGTCACTCATTCTTGTTTTTATCATCGGTCTTTTTATTTTTTCCTTAAAGTTTCTTTCATTTTTTGTTGAGAGGTGGATCGAAACCTCGCTACCTCACCTTTATTTGGAAATTCTAGATGAAATGATTTTATCAGTTCAAGTAGGATCATCTGTGAAATCAGCACTCCAAAAATCCCTCGCTCATCGCGAGGGATGGCAGTATCACTTGTGGTCATCAGCTTTAGATGTCATGACTGGAAAGCTTGATCTGGAGCAGATTCGATCAAGAAAAAAACGAAAAATTTTTCAGGAACTTTGCGAATTGATCAATGAAAAATTCAAATTGTTGGACACGATAAAATTGATTCGGCACCAACTTAAAATAGAATTAAATCTTCGACGTAAGTCGAGACAAGCTTCCCAACAAGCGAGAACTCAAAGCATTCTTTTGAGTCTTTTTTATTTATTAGGGGTCATCTTTTTGACGACTCGTTTCGGTTTTTCAACTTATCCACGCATTTTATTGGGATCATTTGTGCTTTTTCTGCTCGGGCTGGTGCTGATGTGGTGGATGACTCGGAGGCAAAAATGGGATCTTTAGCACCAATCATCGAATTTTTATTTCTTTTGCGAAAAACTTTAGAAAAAGGACATCCTACGAAAAAAGCCATCGAAATTTATCTTCAGTCGGCTCAGTCTTCGGATTTTAAATTGGAATTGATTCACTTTCATGTGTCCCAAACACAGGGGCAGCCCATCAATCATGTTTTATTCAGTTCTAAATTTCGATTGCGCAGGCAGCTTTGGGTCCTGATGGATCGGAGCCGGCAAGGAGAACCTATTTTGCCCTTCTTGCTAGCACTTGAAGCAGAAGCATTGGCGACTTTTGAAGATATCGCAACCCAGAATACCCAGAAGCTTCCTTTTTTGATGATGATTCCACTTTTGCTTTTTCAGTTTCCTGCGTTTGGGCTTTTGATTTTAGGGCCATTACTCGATATCTTTTTGCACTCCATGAATTGACAGTGTTATAAAACATACAGCCTTGGAGATAAAAAATGAAAAGACAAAACTTAACCGACGATAAATTGGATCAGCTTCAAACCCTTGTCCACGAGCTCTGCCAGAAAAAACCAAATCGCACAAAGCTGAAAACACTTGCTGAAAAGTTGGGTTGTGCTTCATTTGAAACCAACGAGGATTTGATGGAAAAAATTCTACTTACCTATCCATCCATGATCAAAAATGCAAAATCACAAAAAAACACTGAATCAGAGTTGGCTTAAATGAAATCTATTTATAATAATCTAGTTGAAACCATTGGCTCCACGCCTATTGTGCGCTTAAACAAAGTCATCGATGACTCTCCACATCAGTTTTATGTTAAACTGGAATATTTTAATCCCGGCGGAAGCGTCAAAGACCGCGTCGCTACAGCTTTAATTGCCGGTGCAGAAAAACGCGGACAAATTCAACCAGGCGGAACAATTATCGAAGCGACTTCAGGAAATACCGGCTTAGGGTTGGCCATGGTCGCTGCAATTAAAGGTTACAAGTGTATTTTTGTCATGCCAGATAAAATCAGCGAAGAAAAACGAGCTGTCTTAAGAGCTTACGGAGCTAAAGTGGTCATTACCCCAACTGGTGTCGAAGCAGATGATCCCCGAAGTTATTATCAAGTTGCTAAAACGTTGGTGGCAAAAACACCGAATTGTTTTTATGCGAATCAGTATTACAATCCAGACAACCCACAGCAACACTATGAGACAACAGGTCCAGAAATTTGGGCGCAGACTCATGGAGATTTTGATGTTTTTGTGGGTGGCGCAGGAACAGGCGGCACGATGACTGGTTTAGCCAGGTATTTAAAAGAAAAAAAACCATCCTTGAAAATCATTTGCGCAGATCCGGTTGGCAGCATTTTGTATGATCTTTATTACCACGGGAAAATTATCGATCCGCCAAAGCCTTATAAAGTAGAAGGCGTCGGCGAAGATATTCTCCCCGATAATATTCAACTGAAACTCTATGATGGTTTTGAACGAGTTTCCGATTTAGAAGCCTTTCTGATGACGAGGCGTCTGATCAGAGAAGAAGGCATTTGTGTTGGGCCATCCAGCGCCCTGGCACTCGTCGGAGCTATCAAATATTCCAAAAAACTGGAATCACCTCAAAAGATACTCGTCATGATGCCGGACAATGGTAAAGGGTATTTATCTAAAGTATTTAACGACCAGTGGATGATCGATAACGGCTTTCTTGCAAATCAAGATTTATCGAAAACATTCAATCAAATCATTTCAGCTGATCAAGCGCTGAAAGAACTTAAGGATTAATTATGAAAAACAATTGGCTCGATACTCAGTTTTCTACTCGCGCAATTCATGCTGGACAAGAACCAGATCCCACGACCGGCGCGATCATGACACCCGTTTATTTGACTTCAACTTACGTTCAATCATCGCCTGGCGTTCACAAGGGTTACGAATATTCAAGAACTCATAATCCAACACGAAAAGCGTATGAAGATTGTATCGCAAACTTGGAATCAGGAAAAGTTGGCTTCGCTTACGCTTCAGGTTGCGCTGCTACAACAACAATTATGCATTTGCTCAAGGCAGGAGATCACGTCATTGCGGGAGATGATTTATACGGTGGAACTTTTCGTCTTTTTGACAAAGTCTTTCGGCATTCTGGAATTGAATTTAGCTATGTCGATTTGACCAATATTGAAAATTTGAAATCTGCTCTGAAGCCAAACACCAAAATGGTTTGGTTAGAGACACCAACAAACCCGACTTTGAAACTTGCTGATATCCGAAAAGTAACAACGACTGTCGCAGGAAAAAATATCCTCGTCGCCGTCGATAATACTTTCATGAGCCCCTATTTCCAAAGACCTTTGGAGCTTGGAGCAGACATCGTCGTGCACTCCGCAACAAAATACATTGGCGGACACAGCGATATGGTTGGGGGAGTTGTTGTGGTTCGTTCTGAAGAACTTGCAGAAAAAATCGCTTTCTTTACAAATTCCCTAGGAGCTGTTCAAGGACCATTTGATTCTTTCCTAGCCTTGAGAAGCCTAAAGACATTGGCTTTGCGAATGGAGGCTCATCAGAAAAATGCATTTCAAGTCGCTGAATTTTTATCGACTCACTCGAAAGTGGAAAGAGTGGTTTATCCTGGGTTAAAATCTCACCCCCAACATGCCTTAGCGAAAGAACAAATGTCAGGCTTTGGCGGAATGATTACCTTTTTTATTAAAGGTGGTCTGAGTTCTTCGCGACAGTTTTTGGAAAATGTTCGAGTATTTTCCTTGGCCGAAAGTCTTGGTGGCGTTGAATCTCTCGTCGAACATCCTGCGATTATGACGCACGCATCCATTCCTGTTGAGAATCGCAAGAAATTAGGAATTGATGATTCGTTGATTCGACTTTCTGTAGGCATTGAAGATGTTGGTGATTTACTCAAAGATCTAACGAATGCCTTTGATAAAGCATAGGTTTTAACGGTGTTGACTCTGTTTTTCGAAAAGGTTAACACCTCTATTCAAACTGAACTCAGATGGCTTGGTAGCTCAGTCGGTAGAGCAGAGGACTGAAAATCCTTGTGTCGGCGGTTCAATTCCGTCCCAAGCCACCACTTTTCTTTTTACACCTTATCAATTTGGATCAATTTCTAGCCTAAATTGTGTCTTTATTTCATCCGATCCCTTGTTCAGACAGAGGTTAGATGAGCGATACAGCCGTGAAGAAAAAAATGATGATTCTTTCTCTCAATGCTCATCATTTAAATCCAGTTGAAAAATATTTATCCCGGAGAGACTACGAATTGATCGTTAATTCTGATGTAAAATCCTTTTTGGTCAAAGCCGTCCAGTGGCAACCCGATTTTGTGTTGGTGCCCAGTGATCATCCACATCCCAATGTCAGCCAATTACCTAAAATTCTAAATCAAGTTGTTACAAGCGTTGTCTTTATTTATGCGAGTCAAAATACTTCAGCTTCCATACTGCGCCTTAAAAAACTTGGCGATGCTCATCATATTTTACCACCGATCACCGGACCAAAAGTTGAACGAACACTTAAAAAATATTTTCTTGAACTCAATGCAGTTGATAAAAGCAGTCCATTGAAGCGAGAATCCAAGGATCAAGTTCAAGAAAATGACTTAATGATCAAGATCGAAGGCAACAAAAGCAATCTTCTAAAATTTTCCGTTGATCAAAAGATCAATTTAGCACTAGCGGCAATGGCTGGCGGAATGCCGCTGGACTCAGACCCTGACGAAAATGATATTTTTTCAGCACCCAGTTCTTTCGATCAGTCAGACACTTCAGAAGGTGATTTAACCTATTCTGAAACTGCAGAAAATCCCGAGAAATTAGAAGAAGTTTCAAAGAAAAAAACCCCGGTACTTAGTTTAGAAAATCGTGAATCTATCGCGAAATCCTTTGAAGACAGTCTGAAACAAATTGATATACCAGACCAAAAATCAAAAGTTTTTAAAATTATCAATCAAGTCACTTCGGCTTCATGTTTTAGTCTCGCTTGTGAGAGCTTTAAGGGTTATGCCATTGTCGTTTCTGCAACGAACAACCATAAAGACCCTAGTCTCACCCAAACTGTCAAAAACAAGCTGAACGAATTTTTTCGTGCACAGAATATTGAAATCGAAACCTTTGGAGCAATTGAAATTAAAAAAGTTGAGTTTCAACCCTGGGCCTTTTCTCAAGCAGAAGTGTTGGAACAGGCACATACTAATGGCGAAGAATTTGCTATCGCATTTTTTCCCCAAGATGAAATTGAACCTATGTTTCAACCATCTGACGACGAAAAGATGGTTTCTTTACACATGGATGAAATGCACGGGAATGTGAATACAGAATTTGATCTGTATTTGCGCTTCAGAAAAAATAACAAGTTTGTTTTATATACCCCAAAAAATAGAAGATTTTTGCAAGAGCAGCGTGATCGATTGATTTTAAATGGAATCACGGAAATGTATTTAAAGCCCGATGACAAAAAGTTTGTATATCGATACAGGGCTCAAAATTTCTTGAATCATGAAATAGACAAGTTTTTAGAATACGCAGAACAAAGAAAAAGGCGAAAATCTTCGTGAAAAAAATTTCAACGGGCACGGAAAAGGAGGTCCTTCAAGCGGCTTCAAGGCTTGCGGAAATTCTGTCCCTTGAAAACTTTGAAAACAGAACTTGGATTAATTTAGGAAAAAATATTTTATCTGTGACTGATGACCCGACTCTTCTGAGACGCTTTAACAATTGTCGTGAGCAAAAATTAGAAATTTTTCGAGACCTCATTGTGGATTTGTCAGCCGGAGCGCCATGGTTAAAAAAGGGATCTTTTGGTTTGATTGGAAAAGACAACTCTCTCAAAAAAATCTATATTCTTGATGAATTGCATTTGAAGGGTCGCTTTGTGTTTGAAGCTAAACTATCGGCACAATATAAAAAGCCTGACCACCATTTTACCCAAGAAGAAGTGAATGCAGCTACGTATTATCTTGTTTATTTGTGGTCACAGCTGATCAGGGCTCTTGCTAAAAAAGCGTCAGCTTAAATTCTATCTCGAGTTCTGATAGCTTTGTCACAAAGCTTAAATTGCGTCCAACACTTTGCTTGTCTCGCCGAAAGCTCCAATAACTTGAATCATCAAAGACGTCGACTTTTTTACTTAACTTTAAGTCGAAAGAAGAAGCGTCCAATAAATCGATCTGCATCTTCAATATTTCTACCAAATCAATATGAATTTTATTTCCCTTTTTATAGATAGCCTGGCGTTCAAGTGCGTTCTGGCCTGGAACATCAACATGCTCAAGTCCAACCGTGGCTAAGATTTGACGAGCAACGTCGATATCAACTTCAAAATTTTTCTGGGTAATGTGTGGCCCCACTTGAAAACATCCTGCCTCAAAACCCAATTTTTTAAGACTTTGAATAAAGTGAGGCACTATTTGTTTTTCAACCCCTCGCCATCCAGCATGAATAAATCCAAAAACATCGATCACTTCGTCTACAAACAACAGAGGCAAACAATCCGCTGTTTGAACGGCAATTAAATTTTGACCGTTTCTGGAAAACAATGCATCTCCGATGACAGAGGCCGTCTCGATATCGGCATGCTGATCTCCGTTGATCACAAGGTTGGAATGTGTTTGCTTCAAATAAATATGTTTTTTTTCAGGAAATATTTCTGCTAGTTTTGAACGAGTTAAGTGACGATTGCCAAAAAAAAGTAAGATTTTTTCATTTGATGATTTTGAAGAATAAATCCAGCCGAATCCAAATTGATTCACCATCGAAACTTGATCTATCTGCGGAGTTAAAGATTCCATTTTTGCATCCACAGTTTGTCGGTCAAGGGCCACGGCTGATGAAATTCAATCCACTTCTCATCTCGGGGATGAAAAAATCCAAGGGTCTTTGCATGGAGCAGAAATCTTCCTAAATGACTGACTTCATTTTTTAAATCTGCTGGAGCCAATCGTTTTGTTTTTTTATCCGCACCATACAGCACGTCTCCCACGATGGGATATCCAAGCTCACTTAAATGGACTCGAATCTGATGTGTCCTTCCTGTCGTCAATTTAAGCTCAATCAAAGAAAATGTCCCAGTTGATTTCAATGTCCGATAATCTGTGATGGCCAATTTTCCAATCTGATCATTCGCAATGAAAGACTGCGGAAGTGAAGCGAATTTTTTTCGGTGTTGAGGATGTCTGGCCAAACGACTTTCAATATGACCAATAGTGGGTTTTGGATGTCCGTAGACGATGGCTTCGTAGATTCGATTTGTTTTTTTAGACTTGAATTGATCTGAAAGTTTTTCGTGGGACAAATCGTTTTTTGCTACGACCAGCAATCCACTTGTTTCTTTGTCGATGCGATGGACAATTCCTGGCCGTTCTTCACCAAAACGCATGGATAAATCTCGGGTATAAAACAAAAGGGCGTTCACCAGCGTATCGTTTTGGTGGCCATGAGCAGGATGCACAACTAAGCCTGCGGGTTTGTTCACAACGATTAAATCTGAATCTTCAAAGACAATATCCAAGGGAAAATTATACTTTTCCAAACCCACGGCAGCGGGTTCGGGCAACTGAACCAGAATCTGATCACCAACACGAAGCTTGTAGGAAGGCTTTACTATTTTTTCATTTACTGAAATTCTTTGTTCGTCGATCAAAAAGATAGCTTTAGTTCTGGATCCTATTTCAGCTTTTGTAGCCAAATACTGATCAATCCGGACCTGCTCAGATTCACCAATAATTGAAAACGTCAGATTATTTTCACTTTTAAACACGAATGGAATGTCTCTTATTTAACTTCGTTCGTCAGGCGAAATTTTTTCATATACGTGTCCGTAACTAATCGATCGTTCAGACCCAAAGCCTTGGAAACTTGATGAACATATCCGCGCACAAAGACTACTGCGGGCAATTGATC
>JBKCTJ010000124.1:0-4444 GCA_046318875.1 Pseudobdellovibrionaceae bacterium
TGTCAAAATGGTTAAGTTGCTGGAAAGACTTCATCACGGGACACATACTTCATTAAGCATACCAAAAAGAATCTTTACTTCGACCCATAAGCTAAACCGATTATTCAACTTTCTTCGAACTGAAATCTGCGCTATATCGAATATATGTCTTCTAAATGGGTGCGATTCGGTTTTGTTGGTCTTTTTATTTATGTGATTATTTCAGGGTTGTTTTTAAGTTATACTTATTTTTATTCACAGGGCCCCTCAACGTCATCAGCTTCAGCGCCAGTCAGTTTTCAATTGAAAAATGAAACCGAAGTCTTTGATTTTCCTGCAAAGGCCAAGGATTTAAACTTATTTTATTTTGGTTACACCAATTGCCCTGATGTTTGCCCGCTGACTTTGACCTATTTGACTCAAGCTGTGAAGAACCTGTCCGCCAAAGACCAAGATAAAATCCAAGTTTTTTTCATTTCAGTGGATTATGACAACGATACCGCAGCTACCACAGCCAAATATGCCAAAGCATTTAATCCTCTCTTCTATGGATTCACTGGCTCTAAGGAACAGATTGATGCATTGATTAAGCAGTTTCATGGATCTTATATTGTTGAGAAAAATGAGAAGTCATATTTGGGTTATTCGATCACCCACACGGATCGCGTTTTTTTCGTCAATGACAAGGGCAAGATCCTCAATTCTATAGCCAATGTTAAATCTGTCGAGAGTTTGGCGAAGGAAATTCATGAGCATTTGTAGACATAAAACCTAAACACAAAAACCTAAACATAAAACAAAGGTGATATATGAAGATTAAAATTTCAATGAAAACAATGTTGATCAGCCTGATAACCACGTTGATCGTCGTGAACCCTTCTTTGCTTATGGCAAAGCCCCCAGTTGCAGCTATCCTCAAGAAAACCTGGAATTTGACCAATGCAAGGGTTTACGCTCCTGTCGCTGGCGCTAAAGCCACTGCAGGATACTTTGAGCTGGAAAATTTCTCTGACCAGCCCGTCACAGTGGAATTCAAGAGTATGGCGCCCTTTAAACATGTGGAAACCCACGAAACGGTCAAAGAGAATGAACAGGCGAAAATGATTCAGGTGGACAAATTTGAAGTCGGGCCGCGTTCAAAGCTTGAACTCGTGCCTGGGGGTAAACATCTGA
Organism: Pseudobdellovibrionaceae bacterium; assembly: GCA_046318875.1. Lineage (GTDB taxonomy): Bacteria > Bdellovibrionota > Bdellovibrionia > Bdellovibrionales > Bdellovibrionaceae > JBKCTJ01. Next base: position 1,153 of record JBKCTJ010000124.1, read on the forward strand.
TGTTGTTTGAGCCGAAAACTGAGGTGAAGTCCGGTCAAATGCTTCAAGGATTACTGAAGGTTGGTGAAAAAACCACAACAGTTGATTTCAAGGTCATTGATCGTGAAATCAAAAAAACCGAAGACCATTCCCACCACTAAATATATTTTCTAGAACAGTCCAAAGCCAGTTGTCATGGTCGCGCCTGTTCACTTATGCTCATGTGCAAAAGGTAGAAAATACAAATTGTTCGAGGATTCATTGGAATCTTTCATAATCCGTGTTAGACCAACACAAATTTCCTCTACCTTTTGCAATAGGATTTTATGACTTCAAATGACTTTCTTCAGTTTCCCTTTAAAGAAAAGCTCCAATCTGCCATTGCAGCAATGGGCTACACCACTCCAACTCAGATCCAAACTGAAGTGATCACTTCACTTTTGGCCAAAGAAAAGCAAGACATGGTTGCTTTGGCGCAAACCGGATCTGGAAAGACATCGGCATTTGGATTTCCCCTGGCGCAAAAATTAGATCCTTCTTTAAACGCGCTCCAAGCCCTTGTCTTATCGCCTACTCGAGAACTCGCTGCGCAAATTGATGATGAATTCAAAAAGTTCATGCCGGCCGTTGGACTTCGAGTCATGGCTCTTTACGGTGGACAAAGTTACTTAAATCAAAAAGCTAAATTAAAAAATCATCCCCATGTGATCGTTGCAACTCCGGGTCGTTTGGTTGATTTGATCAATCAAAATTTGATCGATTTAACACAATTAAAAGCCCTTATTCTAGATGAAGCTGACCGAATGCTTTCTATGGGATTTGAAGATGATTTGAAGTTTTTATTGGGAAAAACCCACGAAGCTTCCGCAGAAAAATCAAGTCGTGCATCATGCCAAACTTGGTTGTTTTCAGCGACAATGGGACACGGAATTAAACGTATTTTGAATAAATATTTAAGCGAGCCTGTCATCATTGAACAGACTTCGGCAAATCAGGGCATTTCATCTACAATTAAACATCATTATGTGGCGATCAAACCAGGCCACCGTGCCCAAGCATTGTTGCGAGTGATGTCTTCCATTCCAGAATTTTACGGAATTATTTTCTGTCAAACAAAACGTGAAGTCGCTGAAGTTGAACAATCTCTTCGAGATAACAAAATTTCATGCATGAGCTTGCATGGCGAAAAACTTCAAAAAGAACGTGAACATATCCTAAAGTCATTAAAACAAGAAAAATTCTCGGTCCTGATTGCAACGGACGTTGCGGCTCGTGGACTTGATGTGAAGAACTTAAAACATGTGATCCATTACACAATTCCCCTAGAAATCGAATCTTACGTTCACAGATCAGGCCGAACTGGTCGTAACGGTGAAGACGGAATGGTTATCAGCTTGGTTGAAACCCATGAATTTTCTCGATTAAATCGATTGGTGCGCTCAACTAAAATTGAACCAACTCCATTTGAATTAAAAAATTCACAAGAACTTTTGAAAGAAGCCATCAAGCGCGAATACACTCGCATTCAAAAGATGAAAGAAAACAGCCAGCAGTTTAAAAAAATTAAATCTTCCGTTGGACTGATTTTAGAACTTGGTGAAATGGAAGATTTGCAAATCCAAGATCTTGATGCCAGTGACTGGTTAAGCTTTTTGATCACTTCAAATTTAACTGCATCACATTTTGTGAATGACGATGTTGTGATCAAAGATTTCTCAATTTCAAAAGAACCAAGAAAATCATTTGGTGGCGGCGGCAGACCAAGATCATCTGGCGGATATTCTTCAAACCGCGAACAAGGATCAAGCCGACCTTACCGTGGCGACAGACAATCACAGTATGGTGGCAGCAGCAGTTCATACTACCGACGTGATGAATTGCCAGCACGTGAATCAAGACCAAGAGCTTCAGCAGCTCCGGCGGGCTTACCTGATTCAACTCGAAGACGGGCTTCTGCGTCGGATTCCCAAGATTCTAGACCAGCCCGACCGACTCGACGATTTGAAAAACCAGCACCTTCTGCAGCATCAAAAGGAATGGCTTTTCAAAGACCAAAGCGACCTGATTCTGCTGGAATCAAAAGAACCCTACGATAATCAATTTAGCCAAATCAGCTTTAAGACATCTTGCTTTCAAGGTCTTGCCAGCGCTGATAAAGCGATTTGATTTTGGATTCTTGTTTTGAAATTTCATCGGTGAGCTGATTGAGTTTTTTGTAGTCTGCAGCAGTGGAACCGAGGGCAATTTCTTTTTGAAATTCAGTCAGTTTTAATTCTTCATCAGCAATTGTTTTTTCCATTTGATCAAATTCAGTTTGTTCTTTGTAGCTGAGTTTTCCCTTCTTTTTGATGGGAGCTGTCGCTGGCACTTCGGACTTGGCTTCAACAATCACTTCTTTGACTGCTTGGGATTTTTTTGAAGATGCCAATCGCTGGGTATTCCATTCTTCCCATTGGAAATAGCCTTGAAAGCGGATCAGTTCACCATTTTCTTCAGTGAAATAAAAAATTTCGTCACAGACCTGATCCATAAAAAAACGATTATGGCTGACCAAGATCACTGCGCCGGAAAATGATTCGAGACATTCTTGCAGAACATCTAAGGTTTCAATATCTAAATCATTGGTTGGTTCATCCAGAATTAAGAGATGGCAATCTTGCAACATGAGACGAGCGATTAAGATTCGACTCTTTTCACCGCCTGAAAGATATTTCACTTTTAAATCCATTTGATCGCCTCGGAAATGAAATCTTGAAAGATAAGATTTTGCATAAATAGGCTTTCCTTGAAAAATAACGTAATCGCCATCCGGGCAAATCGATTTTAAAACGCTTTGTTCGGGATCGAGGGAATCTTTCTTTTGTTCAAAATAGGCAACTTTTAAGTCGTCATATCTTTTGATTGTTCCCTCATAGGGATGGCCATCGCCAATTAAAGTTTTAATTAAAGTCGATTTTCCACAACCGTTTCTTCCCAAAAAGGCCACTCGGGAACTGGCTCGCACGAGCAGAGTTAAATCTTTAATTAAACAACGCTCGCCCATATTGATGGTAAGATTTTCGGCATCGATTAATTTTTGATTTCGAAGGTGGGTTTCGCCAAAATCAATTCCCACTTTGCGATTCAAGTTTCTGGATTTAAGGTCTTTGACTTCATCAATCAAATCAATGGCACGTTCTTGTCGAGCTTTTTGTTTTGTTTGACTTGCGCTTGTGGATCTTCGAAACAAATCCAGTTCAGTGCGAAGTGTGTTTATTTTCACATTTTATTGGTGAATTAATACATCAATTAAAATTTTTTTATTTTATATATT
>JBKCTJ010000125.1:0-11498 GCA_046318875.1 Pseudobdellovibrionaceae bacterium
GGTCAACCCTGGGAAGCAGTCATTGGATACAGCAAGGATAAAACGGTTTACGGCTGGGTGAAGAAACCAACATTTGTGATGAAGTTGGATGGACCTCAGCTTGATAAATTTAAAACCTTGTCTGTCTCCTTCGTTCGAGAAAAAAAGAAGGCATTTGATTTTGATAAGGCAGGAATCACTTCACTTAAATATAAAGCCATCTCGGGAAAAGAAAAATCATTTGATAAAACCAATCCTGACTTTTCAAAATTAGTCGATAACCTCGCATCTTTCCAAGTTGCAGAATATTTCAGCGGACTTCGTAAGCCACAGTTTGAAAATACTTTGGATCTCAAAAACGAAAATGGCGAAACGGTATTTTCGTTTGCTTTTGGTCCTGCCTATGAAAACAAAAAGATATTCGGCGACCAAAAGTTGTATTTGGCACAAACTGTCAGTCTGTCAAAACCTTCAGAAATTTTTTTAGTGGATGATACTGTTGTTAAAAATGTGACAGGACATGACCTGTTCAAAGAAAACACGACTCCGCCGAAACCACCAACTCCTGGTCAAACTGAATCGGATCCAGCCAGCGAACCTAAAAAACCAGAAGGTCACCCTTGATCCAAATTTCAAGTCCTACACGAGTTGATTTAGCTGGAGGCACGTTGGACATGTGGCCTCTTTCCATGTTTGTGAGTCGCGCTTTAACAGTGAATGTTGCAATTGATATTTACACTCACGCGACGATCACGGAATGCCCTAAAATCGTTTTGCATTCTGAAGACTTAAAACAGACTTTCGAATTTGCAAATCAAGAAGAATTATTGTCGGATCTCAGACCAGAGCTAGTCTATTTCCAAGAAGTCATTAGGTACTGTCAACCCCGCAGTCATTTTCATTTAACCACTCGTTCAGAAAGCCCTATGGGTGGTGGCCTCGGCGGGTCTTCAAGTTTGCTAATATCCATGCTGAAAGCATTTTTTGCTTTCAATCAAAGGCAGTTGCCCTCCGTTGTCGAGTTAACAAATATTGCCCATCATCTGGAAGCTAAAATTTTGAAAACTCCCACGGGCATTCAAGATTATGTGCCCGCAATCCAAGGTGGAATCAGTTTTATTGAATGCGGCATTGAAGGGGTTAAAACAACATGTATGGATGTGGACCCCGATGTATGGAACTCTCATTTTTTATTGATTTTTACGGGGAAATCACATCATTCAGGCCTAAATAATTTCGACGTTTTGACTCAAGCGACAAAAAAGCACCCACAGACATTAAATGCTCTTCAGAAATTGTCTGAAGTCGCAGTGGATATGAAGTCTTTGTGTCAAAATCAGAGTTGGGGTGACATGCCCAAGCTGTTTGAACGAGAATATAAAAATCGATTGCAGTTAGCTCCAGCTTTCAGCAGTCCGGAAATTCAAAGGTTAGCAGCAATTGCTTCAACATTTGGAATTAGCTCTGTCAAAATTTGTGGAGCTGGCGGCGGTGGCTGTGTCTTGATTTGGTGTCCGAGTCACCAAATCAAAAAACAAATCGAGGAGCAATGCTACAAAGAAAAGTTCCATCCCATGACAGCAAAGCCCGTCCGAAAACTTTCCTAGGGCTATCTTTAGCTGGCGGTAAAACTGATAAATCATGTCTTGTTGTCTTGGATTTTTACAAAGATCAGAACAAGATTTTTTTAACCAAGATTCACGAAAAAATTAAAAACGAAGATGCACTTTCTTCGGATTTGAAGCTTTTTGAATTGATCAATCAACATCTAGATCGCACTGAATATTTGGCCCTGGATGTCCCTTGGGAATTGCCATCATGTTTGCGCTGTGAATTGAGCTGCCCGGGCTATGAGAATTGCAAAGAACCCCATATCTCGTGGATGTGGGATTATTATTACAATCATCGGGTGAAAAAAAGACCACAAAAGGTCTTTACGCCTTACACTCAAAGATGTGTTGAATTTTACTTGCATACTGAATTGGAAGAAAAATTTACGTTGTCTCATGCTATGGGAGCCAATGCTGCGCCACTTATGGCTCGTGCTAAATTTTTAGTAAAAAGACTGCGTGAAGTGTCCCCAGTATCTTTGATTGAAGTGTACCCGAAATTATCGGTTTGGAGAATGGGAACTACTTTGGGTGCTTTAAAAAGCAATTTGCGAGCCTACAAACACGCTTCTTATGGGGAGCAAGCTCGAAGATCGATTTTACATTCGATGCTTCAAAAAAATATTGTTTTTATTTACGAACAAGATAAAAAAACATTGATCGAAAATGGTCACAGTTTTGATGCATTTTTATTGGCTTTGACTGCCTATTTAAAATTTCAAAATTTGACTGAACAAAGACCCACAGGATTTCCTGCATCGGAACCCTGGATCGAGTTTCCACAAAAAGATTTTAAGTTTCCTTTTTAAGGCCTGATGTGATGCTTAGATATCTTCAACGTCTTTGTATTTCCAGACAAATCGCAGCAGCATAATGACAGTGAAAGTTAAGGATCCTACAAGTCCATAGCCATAACCCTCGCCAGGGTATTCAGAATAATTTAATCCAAAATAAATCACCAAGGACTTGCCGACTAAGGTAGGCATCAAAAAAGCGAAGATAAAATTTTTCAAATTTTTCTGACTTTGTTTTGCTGCCAGGTCGGCTTTAAGGTCGGTAGGAGAGCACATGTCCTTACAGATAACAAAAAAGCCCCTGAAGGTCAGGGGCTTTTTTCAAGACTTCATATATATGAACTTTAAACAAATTCTGTCGATGGAATTAAAATAAGTTTCCTTCGTCATCTTCAAAGTCATCGTCGTCAGCAGATTGACCCTCGTCTTCATCGTCATCTTCAAGTTCTTCGAATTTTGTTTCTTCCTGGTCGTCGTCCTCAGACCAGTCGTCATCATTTGAATCGCTTTCTAAATCAGAAGCAGATTCAATTTCATCGTTGTCAAATTCAGAAGACAAATCATCTAAAGACGTTTCTTCCATTGCTTCCTCTTGAACAACTTCCGCTGGACGCTTTTCTTTTTTCTGAGCATTTTTAGATGGCTTTAAACCAAGAGCAGGGGAGTTTTTCGCAGTCGTCGCTTTTCCAGTGCTTTTTGCAGTTTTCTTTGCAGTTGCTTTTTTCGCAACTTTTTTAGCTGCAGCTTTTGGCTTAGCTTTTGTTGTCGATTTTTTCGCAGCTTTTTTGGTAGCTTTTTTAGGAGCTGCCTTTTTAGTTGCTTTCGCCGTTGATTTTTTGACAACTTTTTTAGTTGCCTTTGCCGTCGTTTTTTTCTTTTTTGCCATTTAAAGCTCCTCTATAAAGTATAAAGTAAAGTATAAAGTCTTCGCCTTTAGCGTCGAAAAATCCACGCTGTCAGCATCGTCATATGAACCGTTTACAGGGTAGCCATATTCATCGGAGCATGCAAATTTTTTTTATGAAGGTCTTTTCGAGAGTAAATCTGGAAAAGACCTTTAAAGCTGAGAAAGGTTCTCCGTTTTTTTAGTTAATACCTAGCTTTGTTTCTAAAAACTGCGAGATTTCTGGAGGCAATTTGTAACTTAAATAAAACCCTGGTCGGGATTTAGAACTTTTCGCCACAAAACCGAAGTAACCACGAATTGCTGTATTAGCTTCATTTTTTGACGGAATGTAGATACTCAAGGGTACTTGTCCCAAAACATCACCTGCCCAGTCGCCTTCGATAAAAAATCCAATGTTATTCACGCCCAAATAAAGATGGAGCTTCATATTTTGTTTACCCTTAATGTTAAAAGCTACATTGGTCGTTGGTGCTTCATTTTTAGGAAAGCCTTTTAAGGGTTCGCCGCTAGGTAATCTTCCTGGAATCGATTCTAAACCCTTTATCAATGACTTGATCGGAAGCCGAATTTCCAATGCATTGCCCAAAATGAAGCCTTCTTCATCCAAAAGGGTGGTCATAGAAATGCGAATGTCGGGATATTTGGCAAAAGCGACACTCAGGTCCGCTTGCATTTCGGCTTCGAAATAAAGGGGAATGGAAAATACCACTTCTTTATTTTCTTTGTCGAATTGAATAATATTCATCCCTTCAAATCGATTGTCCACAGCTTTTTGATCGCTTGAGATCAGTGCCTTATAATCCATTTTTTCTACTGGACTGATATCCCCCGGTGGCGAGTCGCCCACAACCGGTGGAATGCTGCCGTTTCCACCAGACAAAGATCCATTGTCAGTCCCTTTGGAGGCTAGACCAGCAGCTCCAGTTGAAAAACCATTCGAGCAAGCAGAAATTAAAGAAGCTGCACCGAGGGCGCAGATCGTCAGGAGCGCTCTGCTGATTTGTTTTTGAGGGTTCATAAAATCTCCTATTTTAATTTGGATTCAATGAACGCATCGGACCTCCGGCCTAAGACCTAAAGCCAGAGTGGAAAATATTGTTGTCGATATTTTGACAGTTTTTTTGAAACTGGACGAAAGTCTTCAGAAACTTACTAGACTTTTGACGAATAAATGAAAAAACAAACAAGGGCATCCTTTCGGGATGCCCTTGTTTGTACTGGTCAGTATTTAAACTCGACCAGAAATTTTGAAAATAGTGTCGATTATCCTAACAACTTCAAAGCCAATTGGTTCACTGAATTTGCTTGAGCCAAAGTTGAAGTACCAGCCTGCAACAAGATGTTGTTACGAACTTGTTCAGAAGAAGCTAGAGCCACATCTGTATCTCGAATTCGAGAGTTTGCTGCACTCATGTTTTCTTCAGTAACACCTAAGTTATCAGTTGTTGAGTTCAGACGATTTTGCAAGGCACCCAGATTTGCTCTCATACCATTGACGCCATTTTGTGCGTTGTCGAGCATTTGCAAAGCTTCTTGTGCTCCACCTTTTGAAGTGTAATCAATTCCTTCTAACCCCAAAGCATCAATAGTTGCCACGTTCTCAGATGCAGTGAAAGAAATTCGATCTTCTTCAGCATTGTTGAAAATACCAACCTGAAAATCAAATTGTGGAGTTGTTCCATCAAGAAGTTTCGTTGTTCCCCATGTTGTTACAGAAGCGATACGTTGAATTTCTGATTTCAACTGATCAACCTCTTTGTTTACCAACAATCTTTCACGATCACCGATCGTGTCAGAAGAAGCTTGGATTCCCAGTTCTCTTAATCGAACAACGATGTTTCCAATTTCATTTAAACCGCCCTCTGCAGTTTGAACCATTGAGATAGCATCATTCGCATTTCGTCGAGCTTGAGAAGCTGATCTGATCTGACCTTTCAAGTTTTCTGAAATCGCAAGACCCGCAGCATCGTCTGCTGCAATATTAATTCGGCTACCTGAAGCAAGCTGACCGAAAGACTTGTTCATCGCTCTTTGGCTACCAACTAAGTTTCTTTGTGCATTGATCGCAGATAGATTTGTTGTTACGCGCATTCCCATTTAAAATTCCTCCGTTAATATAATTTATTTAAGTTAAAAATCTCATAATTTCCTCCCTGTTTGTTTCTTTGAGTTTTCACTCATTGACGGCATCCTAGCCTTTGTTTTTTTGGCCTCTTCATTAAGATTCGATCATCGATTCCTAATGTTTTAACGAACAATCACTTGTTCTTATTTGTCATCCGTGAAGGCCCCCCTTTCTTAACTCCGAGAAAACATGACCTTTTGTTCTCTGGTTCTTCCTGATACCGTGTTTAGATTTATGAACGCTACATCTCACTCATCGGGCACTGCGACAGAGAGTTGACAGGACTCTAGGACAGAATTAGACCTTCGCAAGTCGAATTAGACTGAAGTCTTCATGGATGGAAGTCTTAAAACAAAATTTATTTAGTATTCAATAGTCTTGAATACTAGGCTTTGCTCTCGGACCGCTGTCAGTATGTCCAGTCGTGGTTCTCCGGGAAGCGCTCGGCCTCTCTCGGTAAAACACCCTTTGCACCTAGTTTTCAAAAATCAGTTTTTACGGATGTAATTCCAAAAGGCGATCAAACTTAAAAAAAGTGCGATGGCGATTCCGATGACACCAAACAAAGGTTGGCCGTGAAAGGAGATGTCCTTTGAAAACGTCAGAATGATCGATGATCCGATGATTAAGGAGCCAATAACAAATCCTAAAAAGAGCAGATTAAACGAAGTTTCAACGGACCGGCGCAATTCTTCGTGTCCTAAAAGTTCAAATTTAATGTACTGATTTGGTGTGTTCAGTTTTCGAAAAAAGTAGGAAAGCTGGCGCGGAAGCTGGCTAACTAGTTTTTTTGAATCCCGGGACAGGCTTGTGACTTCACGCAATAATTTTTGTGGATCGTACTGATGTCGAATGAGTTCTTCAGCTAGTTGAATCGAATACTGCAGAAAATCGAAATTTTTATCAATCCGACGGCCGATGCTTTCAATGTTCACGATGGCTTTAAAGTACAACATCAATTCCGTTGGAACTTTTAAACCGTGTCTGGCGGCGATTGAGGATGAAGACATCAACAGTTTTCCCAAGTTCACGTTTTTTAAAGTTAAACCATAATACGGAGCCACCAATTCACGCAGCTCGCGAGCGAATAAATCCACATCCACATGTTCACTGATCGGAGCAATATCAACGTATTCATAAGCCAAGCGCTCATAATCTTCAGTGGATAGTGCTAAAAGCATATCGGCAATAGCTGTTTTCGTTTTTTGATTGAGCCTTCCGACAACCCCAAAATCCACTAATCCAACAAGACCTAAGGGAGCTGATCCTGCATTTTGATTCATGACGAAAAAATTTCCGGCGTGCAAATCACCGTGAAAAAGTCCATCTTGGAAGACCATTTTCATAAATGCTTTCAGTCCAATTTTAACAACTTTTTCTTTGTCCCAATCGGACATTTGTTTATCTTGGGATAATGGCATTCCATCCAGGGCTTGCATCACCAAAATTTTTTCCGAAGTTAAATCAAAATAAACTTCGGGGATTTGAATGTCTGGCTCGGATTTAAAATTTTCGCGAAACCTTCGGATGTTATTTGCTTCGATGATAAAATTTGTTTCAAGCTGCAATGTTTTGAAAAATTCGTTCACGATGGCTTTGGGATCAAAGTGCCTGATGACTTCGGAATACCTGGCTAAAACATCGGCCAAAAAATATAAAACGTTGATATCATCATCAATGGTTTGAATTATGCCGGGTCTTTGAATTTTCAAAACGACTTTTGCGCCATTTTGCAATTCTGCCAAATGAACTTGTGCAATACTGGCGGAACCCAAAGGTTCTGGCTGAATATTTTTGAACGTTTGCGAAAGTTGATCACCAAATTGTTCTTCTAAAAGCGCTTGAATGGTTTCAAATGGCAAAGGCTGCACTCGATCGTGGAGCTTTGAAAATTCTTGAACATACTCATCAGGCACCAAATCAGGTCTTGATGCTAACAACTGTCCTAACTTGACAAAGGTCGGCCCTAATTCTTCAAAGGCCATTCGCAGGCGCACAGGTGTCGAGAGTTTTTCAACATCTGAATCCGGAAAAATCCGTTGCAAAACGAACTGACCCAGTTTGACTTTTTCTGCCAGACGATAAAATCCATGTCCGGCAAAAACAGTGACAATGGTTCGAAGCCTAGCGGCGTTTTTTAAAGTTTGACCGAGAGGATTGATTTTTATCTTTTGGGTGATCTTTTGTTGCACGATCTTTTCCTTTCGAGTCACGTCTGCCTGATGAAGAACCTGGGCGATCATCCTTGCGACGAGACTGCCCGAACCCGCTTGAAGTGCCGCGGTTTGCGATGCTTTCGTCAAGCATTTGTAGAATTTGATCTCGCCTTGAACCCGAAGCTTTCCCAGAGCCCGTGGTCGGTTGATTCAAGGGCTCGGTTTTTTGAAATCGAGGTTTTTGAATAAACGCCACCTTAGTCGCAGAACTCTGTTTGTCATCTTTAGTTCGCTGCTGTTGACTTGAAGTTGTTCGATTCGACCGAGCTGCTTTGGATTGTCGTTCAGTCCTTGCGGCGCGATCGTTTCTGCCAGAACTTCTGGATCGTCCTGGTCTTCCGATTTTTTCGAACTGCCGAGGTTTTTCGCCTGTTTCGATTTTTTCAATTAAAGTAAAATTAACTTGTCCCAATTCAATGTCCGCTGAAACGACTTGAACCTTCACTCGGTTTCCGATTTCAAAAGTAAATCCTGATCGTTTTGCCACAAGTCTTAAATTTTCTTCATCATAGACGAACCGATCATTTGATCCGGACTGAGAAGACAGATCATCAATTTTAATTAAACCATCCACATCATATTCCCGCAGCAAAACAAACACTCCAAAACGTGTCACGGAACTGATGATTCCATCGAATTCTTCACCTAAAAACTTCTGTAGAAACCTGGCTTTTTTAATGGATTTAATTTGTCGCTCGGATTTAGCTGCTTTTTGCTCACATGCAGACAGCATTGTTCCTGCAGAAGCTAAATCATCTTCACTGATTTCTTCGTAATCAGAATGCGGCATAATCTGACTTTTCAAAAGTCTGTGCACAATTAAATCAGGATAACGTCTGATAGGCGATGTAAAATGGGTGTAATGCTGAAACCCTAATCCAAAATGGCCTAAATTTTTCGTCGAATATTTAGCTTGAGCCATGGATCTTAAAGTCAAAATATGTAAAATTTGTCCTTCAGGTTTATCTTTGAATTCTTCTAATGCTTTCGTCAGTTTTTTCTGCAGCCGACCAGGTGCCAAAGGTGCCCCATTTTTGCTTTCTGCTAAACTGCCCGCATCCAATTTGATCCGCCCGCCAAACAGGGCAAGATATTTTTCCAAGATAGCAAGTGCTGTGGGATTCGGATTTTCATGAACTCGGTAAAGTGCTGGGATTTCGCGATCTGATAAAAATTCGGCCACTGCAACGTTTGCAGCTAACATCATTTCTTCAATTAACCTATGGGAAAATAATCTTTCTGATCTGATGACATCAATAGGTGTTCCCGATGCATCAATTAACAGTTCAGTTTCGGGAATTTCCAGATCTAGAGATCCTTCTTTGTACCGCTTTGCCATCAATAGTTTTGCTAGATCGGCAGAACGAAGAATATTTTCCTTCACAGCAGCCATTTGTTTAATTTCCGGTTTATCCAGATCTGCTCCGTCCACAATTTCTTGAGCTTCGCCGTAAGTCATTCGAGCTTTAGAATCCATCACTGCTTCATAGATCTGGCAACTTCGTCTGGCCCCAGCAAAATCAAATTCCATTTCAGCAACTAAACAAAGTCTTGGAACATGAGGATTTAAAGAACACAGTCCGTTGCTTAGAACTTCGGGCAGCATGGGAACAACAAAATTCGGGAAATAAACACTGTTCCCTCGCATGTAAGCTTCATCATCAATAGCCGTTTCCATTTTCACATAATGGGAGACATCAGCAATGGCGACAAAAAGCCGAAATCCATTCGGAGTCATTTCAGTTAAAATCGCATCGTCAAAATCTTTGGCGGTCGCACCGTCAATAGTGATCAGTGTTTTTTGTCTGAGGTCTTTTCGATTTTTGAAGTCTTTTTCACTTGGGACAGAATTGTATTTTCTGCTCTCTTCGATCACTTCTTGGGGAAAAACATCAGGAATATTCTGCGCAGCAAGCACTCGCTTGATATCATTCATTGGATCATTGATATCACCTAATACTTGTAACACTTTTCCAGTGAAGGATTTGCTTTCATCCGGGTATTCCAAAATTTCTGCTGTGACAAGATCGCCAGACTTTGCATTTAAACTGTCACCTTGTTTGATGTAAAGATCCTGGCCCCAGCCTTTGCCTTCGTCTTTGATCAGTCCGTAAGATGTCTGGCTTTGAAATTTACCGACAATTTTATTTGTCCCTCGTTGAAGGATGCTCACAACTTCCCCGCGAAAACGATCATCGCCGCGTCCTTCAGGATAAGCTTTAATCGTGATGCGATCACCAGTCATAATGCCTGTCATTCCATGCTTAGGTATATAGACATCAGGATGTTCTAAATCTTCAGGTATAAAAAATCCAAATCCATCGGGATGTCGCTTGATTTTACCTGTTAAGACGTTGTCCTTTGCCGAAGGTTTGCTCTTTAAACTGTGTGGAGATTTGTATCTTGATTTGTTACTAGAACTTTTAGAGGCCGCAGCAGGTTTTCGTTTTGGATCCGAACTTGCATTTGCTTTTTCTGTCGCCTCTGTTTTTCTAGAGGAAAACATATTTTTAAAATCTTGCATCAGACTTGTTTGTTTTTTCTCGGGAGATTTTTTTTTGTGCTTCAAGATGTTTCCAATTTTAAGTTTGTTGGTTCAGTGAAGCATAACTTTAAAGCAAAGGCGGCACAATAACCCAGACCTTTGTCTAATTCTTTGATTTGAAAAGTAATAAAACACAGTTTCGTATCAATGCATCGCAGAAAGTCTGGTTGCTGAATCAGTGTTACGAACACCACATTTTTGTCTCGCGTCAGGACCTTTACCCAGTTTGTGCAAATGAAATAAGCAACAAACTTATGAGAAGAAAATTGAAAACTGTCACAGAAGTTAAACAGTTCGCAATGAAGTAAAACCCTTATCAGCATTGAAGTTGACAGAGTCTTTGTTTTTTAAAAACCTAAAATTCGAATTAAATAAAAATCAGTTATATCCACAAATCACAGGCCACTCAGGCTGAAAGTTTCATCCTGATTGATGTTTTCTTGCAACAAACAATCAAAGCCACAAAGAGCTGCTCAGATTGAAAATCTAAAACGAAGATTAAAAATTTTGTATTGATCTTGCACTAGAGCCTCATTAGGATTCTGTTAAAGGTTCAGTAAATAATTAATCAAATAGCGATTTAAATAACCGCATTTGCAATGAAAGGGACACACATGAAAAAGTTAGTATTAATCGCAGCTGTGACAATAGCGTCAGCAACTGCATTTGCGTCTAAAGCAAGATTGGATGCATTATCAAATGCCGCTCACTTGTCTGACACTCAAGACATCATCAGCAAACCAGATCAAGCTGTAGTTTTGCCTGAGTTCGCAACTTTGAATTTCGGCGATAGAGACAGCGCTGGTCAAGAAGCACAAGGTGGTCTGACACGCAAGACTGATGGAGCTGCTTGGGGTTTGTATTTAGGTAATAGACCAGACTCAAATGCATACCGTGGGCTTGCTGATACCAGTTTCCTGAAAATGGAAAACAACGTGAATCTGTTATACGCAATGGATTTGGGCGACATCAAATGGGGTGCAGGTTTATCTTACTCTTCTTCAAACAAAAAGCGAAGCACCTCTACTTTGAAAGACCAAAAACAAGACGCGATGGGTATTTATGCTTCAGCTTCTAGCACTGCTGGATGGGATGCTCAATTGCAAGTTGGTCTTTCAAACAATGCTTCTTATTCAAATCCAGCTGGAACAGTTGAAAACAAAATGAAAGGCAACACAACTGCTGGTCTTTCTGCCGGTTACCTCATGGACACAATGTACTTCTACGGTAGTTACGCAATGTCTGGCTTCAAGTATGAGCCACAAACGGCTTCAAATGGTTTAGATCGTAAGGATACAACTATGGTTCTTGGTATGGTTAAC
>JBKCTJ010000126.1:0-10316 GCA_046318875.1 Pseudobdellovibrionaceae bacterium
ATACTGGATTTGACCCTGTGAATAAGACATACAAGCTTCTATAAACAATTCTTGAAGACTGCAAAAGTTTTTTTCAGATTCAAAAAATTATAATAAAAAAATGTTGAGATGCATTACTAAATGCTGTCACTGCAAAGTTCCCGGAGTGCGCGAGCTATTTTGCGTATGATTCTGTCTTCAGTCATGGACTCTCTTTTCACGATAAACACATCTCGTTTGACGCGGGAGATTGCCTTCAAAGTTCTTTGGTTAAATTGAAATTGTTGAGCTTTCGCTGACTCAAATTTTAGGCTCATACCAGATCTGAACTGTTCCCATTTTTAATGGGTTTATTTGATCCCTAAGGCTTCCAAAAAAACGAATTGTCTGGGTGACGTCCTCAAGTGAAATGTTAAGCTAAACGTTATTGATTATCTGGGGTCCACGAACCACATCCGTCAGTCCCAGCGTTTGCTGTTCGAACGATTTCAGAAAGTGGTTTGACTTGGTAACCATTTGCTTTCATCCAAGGAAGAAGTTCTTTAATCGTCGCCGCAGAGGTTTGGTGAATGTCATGGAACAAAATCATGCCGCCACGTTTTTTTGAGTGATGCAATTGGATTTGGTTTTTCGTTCGTTCCAAAAGGATCTCAACATTTTTATCCTTCCAATCAAGGGTATCGATATTCCAGAATGCATGAATCATCCCTTTATTCGCGATTCGCTGTCGAATAGGGCTGTTCGTCGGACCACAGGCGCCGTATGGGCAACGGAAAAACTTTGGTGAATAACCATAGATGTTGCTATGAACATCCGTCGATGTGTTGATTTCTTTATCTAAGCTCGCTGAGTTCAGTTTGGGCAGATTCGCATGGCTGAAGGAGTGATTGGCCAAGTCATGTCCTGCCGCTTTGATCGCCTTAATAACGTCTTGGTTGTTTTTGCTTCCTGTCAATTGAGCAAGCCAGAAGAATGTTCCTTTTGTGCCGGTAGACTCGAATGCATTGAGAATGGTGGCCGAGTGTGTGGCATGAGGACCATCATCCAATGTCATGGCCCAAATTCCCTGAGGAAATTCATTTCCGACAATATTTCCACGTGAGTTCGCAGCATCTGGACAAAACTTTCCAGCGGCATTTGGCTCCCGTGAAGAGGCTTTGGCTGTGGTGCTTTCGCGTAGCTGAAGACTGAGTTCTCGCTGAATGACAGAAACCCAAGACAAGGGAGAGTCTGCTGGAAGTTGTCTTTCAGCTTCGCCCTCTAGTTTTTGAATATTGACCATATTGGCTAGATCTTGTCGGATTTCTCTTTCCCAGCTTTTTTGATCAGCTTCATCTTTGTAAGCAATCCGGTTCGTCAACACAAGAAACTCAGAGAGATTAGCCGGTGGCAGACTTCCAAATGCATCGCGATGATCGTCGATATATGTCTTCACCGCATAGCCGATGTCATGGAACAAATCTTGAGCTGCATAGCGAACCAGGCGGTTCATCATTTTGTAATTTTCAGATTCAGCATCATCATTGGCGATATGATTCCAAATTTGCCGCGTGTAGTTCAGCATGCTCTGTGCCGCACGGATATTCTGTTCGGGCATTCCTGTTTCTGGCCCATAGGTTTGTGAGCTTTCGATGATCAAGAGCCTCAGGAGGACGTACTTGATTTGCGTTCCAATACGGTCTTTGATGATCCAATAAGGAAGAAGTTTGGTGCGATAGATGGGATGATCCATCATCGATTCAATGCGTTGACTCTCTGGAATTTGAAGCTGTCTTCGAATTTCAGCATCAAATTCTTGTGAAGCAACGTCTGCGCGGTAATACACTCGAGACATTTGATCTAAATAAATTCCTAACATTTTTTCTGGGTTTTGAATCCTCGTATCGGAAGCTCGATTCAAAAGATAATCGACAATCTCCATATAGGATTTTTTATAAATTTGGTAAAATTCAAGTTCAAGGCCTTCTTTCTTCACTTGGCCACTTTGATCACCACTGTCACTGGGTGAGTTTGAAGACAATTGTGCTTGGTTCCCTGGTTCGGTTTCGATCATGTAATCCAGTAGCGCAATCTTCTGTTGAAGACTGGGCTGATTTTGTTTGGGCTTCTGATTCAAGAAGAGAGTAAAGGTCAAAGCCGTTAAGACCACGGCGCCACCCGCGATTAATTTAATTTGAGATGCTTTCATGCTGACTCCGGTTTTGCATTTAGTTTTGGATTTAGTTATGCATTTAGGCTACCAGTGCAAAATGATTATCAAAAGTCCAGAAGGGGGGCATTTTGAGAAAACAAGAGCTGTCTAAAAAACCATGGCTAGTGAGCCATATTTTGCGCAGCGATCCAGGCACCGGTCCATGCGTTTTGGAAATTGAAGCCGCCGGTGATGCCATCGATGTCCAGGACTTCTCCGGCGAAATAAAGATTCGGGCAAATTTTGCTTTCCATTTTTTTGAAATTAATTTCATTCAGCGCAATGCCGCCACATTCGACAAATTCGTCTTTGTAACGATTTTTTCCAAGGATTTTAAATTCACTCGAGAAAAGAATTTCGACCAAAATCAACAATTCCTTTTTGGAAATTTCAGCCCAGCGTTTCTCTAAGTGAATATTAGCTTTTTCTAGGACTTTTAACCAAAAACGTTTTGCTACAACTTCGGGGTAAATATTTTGAATTTGTGATTTGTGGCCTTGGTCTTTTACTTTTCTTAACAAATCCAAAACTTCTTCGCGGCGTTGAAGACCCGTCCAATTCACTTTTAAAACGCCCAAATAATTTGAATGAAGCATTTCCCGCGCAGCCCAAGCCGATATTTTTAATATTGCCGGCCCACTCAATCCCCAATGGGTGATGAGCAGTGGTCCGCGTTCTTTGAAAAGAGTTTTATTTTCAATCCACAAATTCACTTCCGCATCTTCAAAACTTAATCCAGAAAGTTCACTGATGAGTGGGTCTTCTATTTTAAAACTAAACAGCGAGGGTGCCAGCTCCGTAATCGAATGGCCCAGATTCGTTGCTAGTTGGTAACCAAAAGAGCTACTGCCCGTGGCAATCATTACAGCATCTGCTTCCTTGGGCTCTTGATTTGCAATTTGAACTGAAAACGTTCCTGATTCTAATCGTTGAATAGAATCCACTTTGTGATTGAGTTGAATTTGAATTTCCAATTTTTTTGCTGCTTCGAGGAAACAGTTTATAATCGTTTCTGAAGTATTGGTGTCCGGGAACATTCTTCCATCTTCCTCTGCCACTAAGGTCACACCGCGATTTTTAAACCATTTTACGGTGTCTCGGGCTTGAAAAATATGGAATGGTGATTCCAATTCCCGAGACCCCCGGGGGTAGCGCAGACAAAACTCTGGTATCTCGTATAAATTGTGAGTCACATTGCACCGACCACCGCCTGAAATCCGCACTTTTTTTAAAATCAATTTTGAAGCTTCTAGAATTTGAATTTCAACTGGCAGTCCCTGGGACTTTGCTTTTTCTGCTGCGTTGATTGCGGCAAAAAAACCTGCAGCCCCTGCGCCGACGATGATAATTCGTTTGGTTGTTTGGTTAGACATTGGCTGAAAAAATACGATTGCTTTCCAGAATAGTCATCTGTTTCCTGCTGGCAAGGGGTTTGTCTGGGTAATAGTTACTTCAACAGCTCGTGTTCGTTGCTGCTTTTCAGAATTACTGGTAAAATTTTGTAAAGACGTGAGCATCGTGAGGATAATGAATTTTTTAAGACTGCCTGATGATCTGATTTCGAGGCTTTTCGAGGATGATGACATCCTGGCCATTGATAAGCCCTATGGGATCAATACCCATACGAACGATTCTAAAATCGAACACTCGGATTTTATTCAAGATGGCTTGATTGAAATTTTGGAAAAAGTGTTTGGTAAAAAACTTTACATTATTCATCGATTGGATCAGACAACCACTGGAGTCATTATTTTTGGTAAAAGCCCTGAGGCTGCAAAGAAATATTCAGATTATTTTTTCAATCGCCTCGTCAAAAAGACCTATTGGTTTATAACCGCTAAAGCTTCAACGGGAAATGATTTTACTGTTGATCAAGCCATTCTTCATAAAGGCAAGTTGCTTGAAGCTAAAACCGACTTTCATTTGTTAAAGCGATCCGATTCCCACGAGCTTTGGCAAGCGAATCCTTTGACTGGTCGCAATCACCAAATTCGGATTCACGCCAAAGCCGGTGGTCGTCCCATACTGGGGGATTCCCTTTACGACGGAGGAAAATATCCTTTTTTATGTCTTCACAATCATCGCATCCAGTTTCCCAATGGCACTGTCATCGTCTCGAAAGCGCCTCACTATTTTCATGACCTTACACTTTTAAAAGATTTATCATTAACACAAATTTTGTTTGAAGCAGATCGCCGCCAGCGCTTTTTTGGGGAAACAAAACAGAGTTGCTTTCGGTGGGTTCATACTCGGGATTTTAGCATCGATCAGTATGGTGAGAAATTGATTTTGAATTGGAATAAAAATAAATGGACCAGGAGTCTTGAAAAAAGATTTCTGAAGTTTTCCCAGCTTGTCGGTAGAAGTTTGATTTTTAAAACTTCCAACGCTCCTGTCCCTGAATCAACTTGGGTTGTTCAAGAAAATGGATATCAAGTCGAATGTCGAGCCGGTGTGAGTCCCTTAGTGGGGCTTGTGTTGAATCAGCGTTTACAGCGAGGTTGGGTTTATAAAAACTCAAATGGAAAGTCTGTTCTAAATTTGTTTGCTCAAAACTGTGGTTACGGATTGGCAGCAGCTTCGGGTCATGCCGAAGCTGTTATTTGTGTTGATTCCAATGGAAAATCTTTGAACTGGGGAAAACGCAATTTTGAATTAAATGCTTTAGATCCTTCGAAATCTAAATTTTTATGCAGGGACAGTCTTGTTTTCTTAAAACAAGCAAGTAAGCAGACAGCTCAATTTGATTTGATTATTTGTGATGCACCTTCTTTTTATCGAGGGGAAAAAGGCATTTTTAAAATTGAAAAAGATCTGCCGGAACTTATCAATCATTGTTTAGTGCTTTTGAAGCCAGGCGGTTATTTGCTTTTTTCTACGGTCAATGATGGTTTGATTATCAATGACATCCGCGAGTTTCTCTTGAAAATTGAAAAGTCTTTAAAATTCACTTTGAAAATCAGCTGTATTCAATCTGGTCTTGATTTTGAATTGCCCGATGAGCGTCCAATGCTGAAATCTTTTCTGATTCAGATTTAGCTTTGCACCTTTGTCCAAGGAAACTTTGCGGATTGAGATCTTGGGTTCGCGCTTTGTTCTTCAAGCTTTTGTCTGATAAGCTCAGGCGCCTTTTCTATGAAAAGGTCTAGTTTGCAATTCGCTGTCGATTCATCCCAAATATATTTTCATCAAGTTTCTTGTCCAAAGAAAAAAACATTGCTAGCTTGAGAGCCATGATGAAAAACGTTTTTATTTTTCTGTTACAATTAGTGATCCCCATTTTAGTTTTTGCAGATTCTACCTACACGGTTCAGCGTGGTGACACCATTCTAAAGATTGCAGACCGCAGTCTCGGCATAGTGCATGATACCAAAGATCCTCGTCGTTATGTTTTTGCCCGAAAAATTCAAGCGAGGAATCCAAATTTGAAGGACCCAAACCAGCTGACGCCAGGAGATACTTTAATTATTCCGCCAATACAGCAGCCAATACAGCAGCCAACACAGCAGGTTGTCGCTACACCGGTTGTTACAGAACCTCCTTCGCCAGTTTCACAGCCCCAAGAGCCACAGCCAGTTCTTCCTCCTGAGCAACCACCCACAGTTTTGTCATATCCACCTCCAGTCGAGGTGCCTCAACCTGAAGTGAAATCGAAAGATCACGGATCTTCTGATTTTTTTCTTTTGCAGCCGCGACTTCAGTCCGATGAATACAAAACCAAAATTATTGCGACGGGTGAAAAAGTGACAGTCAAGTCGCAGCCGAATCCTGGTTTGCTGGTAGGTTATGGAAAAGCTTTTGGATCGGGTTCTCATTTCATCATCGAAGCCAGTTTGAGCCAAGTGCGAATGAAAAAAATGGATGATGGAATTTCAACCATCGAAGATAAAAGTCTTCTTCTGAAAAGTTTTGCTGCAGGTATTGCAACGAAATTGTCACCATCACTTCATTTGCATATCATGGCTTTGTTCGCTGATTTTCCAGTGATCTTGCCGGATGGCACAGAGGATGGAGCAGAGGATGTCACAGGCGCCTACACTTTTAAAAGTGTGACAATGCCAGGAGTCGAAGCCGTGTTGGCTTGGCACTTCCTGCATTTTAAATCTTCTGCCTTGGGTCTCAGTGCCACAGGCGAATATTTGGGAAAAGGCAAGTTAGATCAAGTTGTCTACTCCTCTGGATTTGAACCAGCGGGCAGTCTGTTTTGGGAAACAGATCATGGTTCTGATAAAACAAACTACCGCGTTGATTTGAGATATAATCTGACAGCGCAAAAATCTGAAGACATCGATCAGCATGGCACGGGTCTTGGGCTGCGAGTTGGTTTTACTTTTCCACTTTAAGAATTTTTATTCTAGGTCTTTTTCAGTGGACCTTTTTGAACGGAGTGTAAAACCTTTTCTGTATAAGCCAACATCAGTGTCGAGATCAAAAAAACGACATGAATCAAAATCTGCCACTTCACTTGTTCGAAGTCTTTGTTATTTATATTAATAAAAGATTTTAACAAATGAATTCCTGAAATTCCAACCAGGGCGCCCGCAAGTTTCACCTTCAATGTGCCAGCGTCAATTTTTTCAAGCCAATCTGGTCGATCTTCATGGTTATCCAAGTGGATTCGGCTAACGAAAGTCGCATACCCTCCAATAATCACCATAACCAATAAATTTAAAACCATACAAATGTCGACAAGAGTTAAAATGCCCAACATAAGAACTTCTTCTTTAATCACATGAACTGTCATCGTGAGATGGGCAAGCTCGATCATAAATTTATATGTATAAAGAACTGATCCTAAAATTAATCCAGCATAAACCGGCGCTTGAATCCATCGACTAAAAAAGATCAAGTTTTCTAAATAGGTTTCAAATTTTTTCATAAGCTCATCCATTTCTTTTGGTGAAAAATTACGAGTCACTTTTTTTCACTGATCCCTTGATCCATTTCGGATGAACCATGGGCCATATGAGGGCTTAATTCGATGAAGCCGGCCTGTAAGGCATTTCCCCTAAATAATCTTTTTTGCCAACATCAACCCCGTTATGGCGCAAAATTGCGTAGGCCGTCGTGATATGGAAATACACGTTCGGAGTTGCATGCTGAATGACGAATTCAGTTCCTGAAAGGGATTTTCCCTCCCATCTTGGCTGGGATATTCTTTTCTCGGCAGACTTTGAGAAATCAGATGCAGACACTGAATTCAAATAACTGACAACTTGATCAATGCGAGTTTTTAACTCGGCATAAGTTGTTTCTTTATCATCATGGGCAGGTGGTTCTTTGTCTGTCAGCCGAGACACGCATAATTTAGCACTATCACAAGCGATCTGAATTTGACGTATTAATGGAAATTGATCTGGAGCTAATCTTGAATTCAACAAAACTAACATATCAAACTTTTTGTGATCGGCTTGTTTTGCGCCTTTGTCTAAAACGACTTGCAAGTTTTTAAGCATCTTAGAAAATTGGACGGCTGTCAGTTCGTAAAGCATAGATACTCCCATGTAAAATATTTGAATTGATGAACTAGAAACCTAGAATATCAACGTAAGTCGTTCCTTTGGCAAGGGCAGATGAAGGGTTGGCTTTTTGTCCTTTAATCAAGATCTTTCCATTTTTAAAAAGTTCTTTAAATTGAGTTCGTGTAATTTCACGCAAAGTCAGATTGTCATTTTGAAGTTTGATTTCAGCTAGTAAAACCACATCCAATCGTTTCTCGGGTCGAGTCAGTTCCAAAATAATTCGGAAAGATTTTGCTGGTTTTGGTGGTATGAATTCTTGCATTGGGGCCTCTTTTGTCTGAGTCTCGCAGGGAACCTGCAAATGCTTCAAAAAACAAGGAAAAATATGCTCTGAGAGTAAAAGAATTTTCAATTCCCATAGATCTAGGTTACTAACCTCGCTATGAATGTAGTGAATAAAGATCCTCTGCACGGGAAAACCTTGGAGTCCATTCTGAAGGAACTCATCGAGCATTTCGGTTGGGAAGAATTGGGCCTGCAAATCGATATTCGATGCTTCAACAGCAATCCTAGTCTATCTTCAAGTTTGAAGTTTTTACGGCGTACAGAGTGGGCAAGAAAAAAGGTAGAAAGACTTTATCTCGATCATCTGGCAGACCTTTAACTCTGCAGATGCAGCCAGTACTTCATTTTTTATAAAATGTAAAATCAAAAAAAACGTGAAATATTAAGAGGTTATTGTTAAACTTCAATTATTTTTTAAGCTATTGATTGCTGTTTTTTCAGATTTGTAAGACGATGGTCCTTGTCCCATCTAAACCCGATCTTAGTTCATAGCTTAGCGAAGTTCCCACACATATTTCTTGTTCGGAAAACAAAATTCAGTTATATCATTTGATATCGGGGAAGTTTTTTCTCCGGTAAAATTTAACGAGTCCGTTCGCGAGTTCAGCAGAAGTTCTTATGCCCTCAATGAATGGCCCCAATGCTTCAGGGAGGCACTTATGGGAAAAAAAATATACGTAGGTAATCTTTCATTTTCAGTAGATTCGACAGCTTTGTCTGATCTGTTTGCTGAATTTGGATCAGTGGCTTCAGCCAATGTCATCACAGACCGTGATTCTGGAAGAAGCAAAGGTTTTGGATTCGTTGAGATGTCAACTGAAGCCGAAGCAGAAGCTGCAATTGCAAAACTGAATGGTATGGAATTCAGCGGTCGTGCAATGAATGTTTCTGAAGCAAAGCCTCAAGCTCCTCGTGACAGCCGCGGTGGCGGTGGTTTCGGTGGCGGCGGCGGTGGTCGACGACCTCCTCGCAGCGGTGGCGGCGGTGGTTTCGGCGGCGGTGGCGGCGGATCACGCTACTAAATCTGACTTCGTCCTCATAAAATAATTATATCTAAAAGGTCGCCAATTCTGCGGCCTTTTTTTTCAGGTTCTGAAATAAATAAATACTAGTTATCTCGACAGTATCTGAGATTGTGAATGCAATTGTTGTAGGCAATTGTCAGCGAATAGCCCCTCGGCGATTTCAAAAATCAAGGGCAAAGCTCAACGATAATCGAGCTATTTTTTTTGGCTTTTTATGGGTATGATTCAAACCTGCAAGGCTTGTTTGGATCATGCTTCATGTTCTAGTTCAGACAGGCTTCCCGCATTTCATTTCTTGGGGGTCCTATTTCTATCTTGATTTCAGCCATCAGCCTTTCAAAATCCTTTGGCTCAAAAACTCTGTTCCAAGACATTTCGTTTTCAATCGATACCAAAGCAAAAGTCGGTTTAATTGGCCCCAATGGTGCTGGAAAATCAACTCTATTGAAAATTCTTTGCGGTCAAATGACTGCGGACAAAGGAAATGTTGTTCCCACGCAAAATCTGCGCATTGGTCTTTTAGAGCAAAGCCCAAATCTCCCCTTGGAAAAAAGAATTTGCGATGTTGTCTGCGGTGGCGAATTTGATGATTTAGATGTTGCAGACAGCACTTGGGCCTACGAGATTATGTCGCGTTTTGAATTAGACGGGGACAGAGTCAATTCTGAAACTTTGATCGGCAGTCTTTCCGAAGGTTGGAAGAAGCGGGTAGCCATGGCCAATGCTTTTTTTAATCATCCTGATTTGCTTGTGCTGGATGAACCGACGAATCATTTGGATATTCACAGTATTTCTTGGCTTGAAAGTTTTCTGAAAAAGCTCACATCCATCAGCGTCTTGGTTGTGACCCATGATCGTTTGTTTTTGCAAAATGTCTGTAATCAAATCTTTGATTTAAATCCAAAGCTTCCGCAGCGGCTACTAAAAACCGATGGCAGCTACGATCAACATCTAGAAAATAAACAAATTTTAATTGATGGCTTAATTCACCAAGAAAATGTGAAAAAAAACACCCTTCGCACTGAACTGGATTGGTTGCGAAGATCCCCAAGCGCACGTCAAACAAAACAAAAAGCCCGTCAAGAACGTGCTATTGATTTGATTGATGATGTCAAAGACCTCAAATCCAGAAACCTGAATCGCAAAGTGGGAATTGATTTTGGCGAAACCCACCTTCGAAATAAAAAATTAATCGATGCCGAAAATCTTACAATAAATATGGGCGAGCGTTGTTTAATTAAAGATTTAACTCTGCTCGTGCGAGCCAGTTCCCGAGTGGCCTTTTTGGGAAGAAACGGTTGTGGAAAATCGACT
>JBKCTJ010000127.1:0-8895 GCA_046318875.1 Pseudobdellovibrionaceae bacterium
ACCCGAGTGATTCGGCTTCAAAGAATGATATGAAATTTATCCTTCAAAATGAAGGAGCTCCGGCCAAATCAAAAAGTAGAATTCAAGGTGAGCATGAAGATATTCCAAAGCTAAAAACCACCGACAAGGTTAAAGATGCTGCAAGTCAAATCTTGGAGT
The DNA here is from genome assembly GCA_046318875.1 of Pseudobdellovibrionaceae bacterium. GTDB lineage: Bacteria > Bdellovibrionota > Bdellovibrionia > Bdellovibrionales > Bdellovibrionaceae > JBKCTJ01. The sequence goes on from JBKCTJ010000127.1 coordinate 160, forward strand.
TTCTATCAAATCAGGATTCAAAGCCTCATGTGCTAGGGGGGGCTTCTACAGATCTTCCATTGATGGATGAGCAAGACGGTCTAAGTCGCATTGAAACGCTTCTCACCCCTGAAGTCTTTATTAAAGAAGAGAAAACGGCGACACGAATAGATGAAAATAATCGAATGTCTCGTTCCCCAGGAGAAAGAGATATTGCCTCGGAGACTCAGCAAGCTTTGGCGGATGGCCAGTCTCGAATTTCAAAATATAAAAATTTTTTGATCAATTTGACGTTTCAGCCTCAATCCACTGTTTCAAGGAAGTTAACACGACGAATTCAGCAGGAAATCATGCAAGGAATCAAGGCTGTTGAAGTCGAAAATCAGGACGAGAGACGTCGAGAATTTACTCGTGCGCTGTTTCAAAAGCAGAAGTGAATAAAGTTTTGGACCTTCGAGGCAAAGCGAGTTAGTTTCGGATTCATCGGAGGCGAGAGTTTATGGGTACATCTACAAAAGCAGTCAGTGAAACGAGTTTTGAAGCAGACGTGATCAATGCAAACGTTCCTGTACTTGTGGATTTTTGGGCGGAATGGTGTGGTCCTTGTCGTGCATTGGCTCCAAAGCTCGAAGAAATAGCTACGGAATTATCGGGCAAAGTGGTGATTGCAAAACTGAACGTTGATGAAAATCCTGGCATTTCTGCAAAATATGGCATTCGTGGAATTCCTGCAATGCTGCTTTTTAAATCCGGTCAAGAAGTCGGTCAGTTGGTGGGCAATCATACCAAGAGTGCCATCGTCGATTTTTTACAAAAAAACATGGGCTAATTTATTGATTTTATTCACGCTGGAGCATTTGGTTTCCTTTCTGAAGCGGATGTTCCGCGAACGCTGTCTCAAGCTGATTTTTCAAGTGCCAACTCAGCATATCCTGTCCTAAGCTTAAGCTAGGTTAAAGAATCATTGAAACTGCAGTTCATTTTACTTGGAGGATTTTCCATGAGGCAGATTTTGCTTTTTATTTGCGGAGTATTTCTATCGATGAGCCTTGGGGCTCAGTCCATATCTGTAAAAGATGTTCCTGTGGACGAGTCGACGACAATCGAAGTTAAAAAGGGTAAGCAAATAACTCCTGATTCGACTAAAAAACTGTATCAGATTATGGAAGAAAACGTTGAAGTGACGGGGGATCCAGCGCCCTTAATGAAAGCTGCTCGCGAAAATTGGACCAGAGCTTGTGCCGAGTGGAAAAAGGAATTGAGAGAGCTGAATGTGGAAAATAAAATTCTTTCAATGAACTGTGGCAAACCACAATGTCAGACATCAACCATGGAAACTTCATGCAGTTCCGATGGAAAATCGAAGATCCGAGTCGCTATTTCAGATTAGTTTTTACCACACCGAACATTACTCCCTGTCTTAAAAAAAATATCTGCGATAGGCGACGGAAGAAACAAGTCCCAGACCGCACATCGTAGTTAACATACTTGAGCCGCCATAAGACAAGAGCGGAAGTGGAACTCCTACGATAGGCAGCAATCCAATGACCATGCCGATGTTCACAAACATATGCCAGAAGACGTAACAGCTGACTCCAACGACAAGAAGTGCGCCGAATTTATCCCGGGCAAAAGAAGCTATCCGAATGCAGAACATAAATAGCAGCATAAAAAAGATCACTGTAATCATGCTTCCGACAAAACCATGCTCTTCGCTCAATACTGAGTAAATAAAATCTGTATGTCGTTCTGGTAAAAATTCGAGCTGACTTTGAGTTCCCTGTCTGAAACCTTTACCTAGGATCTGACCACTGCCCACGGCAATGCGAGATTGAATGCTGTTGTATCCTGTTCCTCGTGGATCACTATCTGGGCTTATGAAAGTATAGATTCGGTTCTTTTGGTATTCACGCAATCCAAAATTCCAAGCCAGTGGCAGAGCAATAGCCGCTGCTAGGACGCTGGTCAGAAGAATTGATTTTTTGACTTTAACAAACAAAATCATTGATCCACTGATCGCAGCAATCATGGATGCAGTTCCTAAATCTGGTTGCTCCACAACCAGGCCGAATGGAATTAACACAAGCATGAAAGGTAAAATCAACTCGCGAAATCCCATACCCTTCCCCGTTGTATTTTTATGACTTAAAACTTTGGCTAAAATCAAAATACAGGCGAGCTTCATTGTTTCAGAAGGTTGGTACCTGAAAAATCCAAAATCAATCCATCGCTGTGCTCCAAGTGCAACTTTTCCGAAGAAAGTTACATATAAAACAGCCCCCAAATTTAGGGCATAAACGACATACACGATCCGATGGACAAAACTATAGTCAACAAAAGTTCCAATAAAAAAGATTCCCCAACCTACGGCAAGCCAAACCAGTTGTTGAATAAAAAGACTTTGAACATCTAAATCCTGTGGACCATGTGTTGCGCTGTAAAGATTGATTAAACCAATCAAATTCAGGCACAGCATCACAATGACTAAATTAAAATCAATGCGCCGAAATAGAGTCCGCTGTTCAATTTGTAAAGAGCCGTAAGTCCCCTCGTATGACATCATTCGCCTTCTGTCGTAGTTTCAATTGTAATAATCTGTTTGCCCGGCCCACCCTTGGCCGCTTTTTCAATCAGATCGGGATGATATTTTTTAAAATAAGCCAGCATCACATCATGAACCAAAGGGCCCGCACCAGACGAACCGTGGCAAGAGTGTTCTGCAAGAGCGGCTACGGTGATTTCTGGTTTTTCCACGGGAGCAAAAGCGACGTACCATCCATGATGTCTAGTTTGAATCGGTCGATTTTCACACTTGTCATAGATTTGGTCTGCAGAAAAACTTCGGACTTGGGCTGTGCCTGTCTTGCCCGCCATTTGAACTCCGGGAATTTTGAATCTGCGGGCCGTTCCTCGTTCACCGTTTGCAACAAGTCGCAGTCCTTCTTTCACAGTAAGAAAGGTTTCAGGATCTATGTGAAATTCATTCGTCTTTAAAGTCACATCCCGAATTTGCCGGGGAAAGGCTTCTCGTAAAACTTGACCATCTTGACTGATAATTTTCCGAACAATAAATGGGCGATAGAGTTTTCCTTCAGTGGCAATCGTATTATAAGCCATGGCCATTTGCAGAAGGGTCACGCTTACAAACCCTTGCCCGATAGCAGTGCTGAGATTTTCGCCGGGTTGCCACTCTTCACCAATGACTTGTTTTTTCCACTTAGAATTTGGGATCAATCCTTTGGATTCTCGAGAACCCAATTCAAACCCGGATTTTTCGTTCATCCCGAGGAGCGTGAGATATCCGTACATTTTGTCAACGCCAAGGGAAATCCCCATTTTATAAAAAAAGACATTGGCGCTTCGTTCAAGGGCTTCAAAGACTCGAACATTACCATGCCCTTCCTTGCGAGTGTCGTGATAAGGACGTCCACCAAACCAAAAAACACCAGGCGAAAAAACGTAAGTGGATGGAGTGACGACTTTTTCTTGAAGTGCAGCTAATGCAATGAAAGGTTTAAAAGTTGACCCTGGCGAGTGGTGGTCTTGGATCACTTTGTTTCGAAGGGGCTTGAATGGGTCATTTACAATTTTTCCCCAGGTCTGGGAAATTTTTCCCGTCGAAAAGTCATTGGGATCAAAAGCCGGCGCGCTGACCCAGGCTAAAACCTCACCGTTGGTCTTCATTGCGACAAGGGCTCCAATTCGCTGGTTGGTTTGAATTGAATTAAACGCAGCTTCTTGCAGGTCACGATCCAAAGTAAGAACAGCGTTGTTACCGTGAATAGATTCCACATTTTTAATTTGTTCGCCGTAAATATTTGGGAGCTGTGTTGTGGTCTCGCGTCCATGGGCATCAACTTGAATAAAGCTCATGCCGTCTTGCCCGCGAATTTCTAAATCTAAAAAGTCCTCAAGACCTGATTTCCCGACCAGGTCCCCTTGTTCAAATTTAAATTGAGTAAACTCATTTTGGTTTTTAATGATTTTATTTTTTTCAGCAATTTGATTTTTTGAAATTTCAGCGATGTACCCAAAAATTTGAGCACCGTCTTGTCTTAAAGGATAATAGCGAATAATGGATTCACGAATTTCCAAGCCCGGGGTATCAAGGCGGATCCGCTTTAATCTGAAAACTTCTTCGCGGCTTAAGTTTTCTTTGAGTCGGATCTGAGCAAAGTGTCCATTTTGTCTTCGGCTCTTTTGAACTCTTTGAATTAACCTTTCGGGCTCCAGACTTAAAATGGGAGCTACGACTTCGGCAAGTTTTGGAAGACTTTCGATGTATTGAGGCATCAAAACCGCTTCAAAACCGGGTAGATTCTCAACTAAAATTTTTCCATCGCGATCCAGAAACAATCCCCGAGGTGAAAAAATTTTATTTTGCTTAATCCGATTTTTTTCCGAGAATTCAGCAAGCTCATTACCTTGGATCACTTGTAAATACCAAAGGCGCAAAGTGAAAATCACGAAGGTGATAACTAAAAATACATAGAACATTCGGTAGCGAGGCCAGTATTCTTTTGATTCGTCAGGGTTGCTGATATAGTCAAAGCCGCTCATAATTCCCTTTGTTCCCCATGGTTTAATCCCTGGATAAAACCATCTTGTGTTGAAAACACTTGATCTATTTTTTTCATTAAAAGAAACAGGGGATAGCAAAAACCTAAGGTCAAAATCACTTGAATCAGACGATCCCAAAACAAAACGGGGGCAGAATTCACTTCAAGAATGAAGGAAGCAATCAAAGAAATAACATGGAAAGAAAAAAGCGAGCCAAAGGAGATTAGCAAATAGTAACTAGGACCAGCCCAATAAATTCGACTGCGTAAAGTCAGAATAAAAAATGCAATGATCGACATGACAATCAGCAAGTGACTCAAATGAACCGAAGAATATCTCGAAGCAACGAAAGTCAAAAAATAACATATGAACAGGGATCCAAAACCAGGTCGAGTGACGATAAGATAAATCGGAGGCAAAATCCAAATCAAAGGGGAAGGAACTTGTCCGAAAATCTGATACCAGAGTGTCGTTTGAAAAGCGCAACCCAAATTAACCAGCACGAAGAAACAACAGAAATTGAAAATCCATGCCCAAGGTAATCTCATCATCAGCGACTCGCTGATTCTGTGGTAGTATCCACTGTTGTCGCAGGGGCCGGCGTCCCACTGAAAAACTGTTCGTTCAAATCCTGATCAGATGCGTTGGTAATAACAAAAACCTCTTCGACTTTAGCTGGATCTACGACGGGATCTAAATCCACTTTTACCGAAACGCTGGATCTTTTGCTTTCGACATTCCGAACGACAGCCACGGGGAAGCCCTTTGGAAAAATATTGTCTAAACCCCCTGTAACAATCACATCGCCCACTTGCACATCTTCAGCGCGCTCGACGTATTTAAGTGAACATCCCATTTGTCCTTTGCCTTCAACAATTCCATGGGACCTGGTTCTTTGAACCACGGCATCAACAACGGAATAGCGGTCTTCGATCAACATCACTTGTGACGTCCATTTATCAGGTCGAAAAACATAGCCAATCACGCCTTGCAAAGTGACCACGCCCATTCCCGCTTTGAGGCCATTTTCTAAGCCCTTGTTGATGGTTAAGGTTTTGTGGTCTTTAAACAAATCTCCGCCTACAACGCGTGCTGCGATGAGTTGCATTTTGCTGCTTTCTTTGAAGTCTAAAAGTTTTCGTAGACGCTGATTTTCGAGAAGAACTTCTTCAAAGCGAGTCTGATGAACTTCAAGCTGTGAATTTTTAAGCTGAAGTTCTTGGTTTAATTTTTTGATGTTTAAAAGACTTAAATATTCAACGGTGGTGTCGCGAACACCGGCAGTAAAGATAAATAATCCGGACTCAAAGCCCTGTTTTACTAAATCAAAGGGTTCAGCAATCCATGGTGTGCCTGACTTTGATTGTTCAACATTGAAGCTAATGACAGGCAATATGATTGCAACGCAAAGCAGGACAAATTGTTTAAGACTGAGATTGATGTATCTGAACATAAAAACCAACTTTTTGTTACTATTCGCTGTGATCTCGCTTTGATCCGTTTCTTGGAAAGCGTATCAAAAACGATTCTTGATTCCAAGAATATCCTTGATCATTTTGGAAAATGATTTTGGAATATGATTTTCATAGTTTTGGCTTGGCCAGAACTAATTAAGGGAGTTCACCGTGGCTAATCAGAAAAATCACTACACAGACAATTCCGTCGAGCGACTTAAACGTGGTCTTTCCACAAAAAACATCATTGCTTTTGTGGTTTTTGGAATGATCATCGTGGTCTTTGCATTGTTTGGGTTGAACCATAACATGGGTGGGACACCTTCATTGGGTTATGCAGCATCAATCAACGGAAAAGTTGTGACCATCAACGATTTTGAAAGTGAAATTAAAAATTACGAACAGTATTATCAAAACCTGTTTGGCTCCCAAATGGATTTTGGCTCTCAGCGTCAGCTCCTGGCTCAGCAGGCCATGGAGAGCTTAGTGCGATCTGAGTTGATGTTGCAGGCGAGTGAAAAACAAGACATTTATGCAACGGATGGGGAAGTTCGGGAGTATTTATTAAATGATGTGCCCTATCTTCAAGAAAACGGATTTTTTAGCCGTGATTATTATACCCGTTTTTTACAATTTAGCCGCATGTCCCCAGGGCAATTTGAAAATAAAATCCGTAAACAAATTCTCGCTTTAAGAACCCGCCAAATCTTTGAAGAAGGTGGACGCCCATCCAATTTTGAAAAGGCAAGGCTCAAGGAATTAAAAGAACTGAAAATCAATTTGGCTTATGTTCAATTATCTCAAGAAAAATTTGGGCAAAAAATCCAAATTTCTAATGGTCAGATGGCAGAACTGATGAAAGATTCTGCTTTTGAAAGTCAAATGAAGGCGATTTTTGAAAAAGAAAAAGCCTCTTATTCCAAGCCGGCAGAAGTCAAAGCTCAACATATTTTAATTTCTGCAAATCCTGAAGACGCTGCAGCTGTTCAAAAAGCAGAAGAAAAGATAAAATCAATTGCAGCTCGATTGCAAAAAGAAGATTTTGCGAAGCTCGCTCGTGAAATGAGTGATGATCCAGGCAGCAAGCAAAAAGGCGGGGACCTTGGTTTCTTCAGTCAGGGAAAAATGGTTCCTGAATTTGATTCTGCTGTTTTTAAACTGAAAGTTGGTGAAGTTTCAGCTCCAGTGAAAACACAATTTGGATTTCATTTGATTAAACTGAATGAAAAACGAGATGCGACGGAAGCAAATTATGAAAATTTAAAGTTAGATCTCGCAAAAAAAATAAAAGCGGAAAAAGATTGGTCCGAGTTTTCCACTCAGATTGATCAACTTGTGAAAGCAGGCGATGAAAGTGCAGTCCAAGTCGCTTTGGATAAACATAAAATCACTTGGGATGAAACTGGGTACTTCGATTTTTCAGCGGATTTTATTCCGAAGCTGACAGTGCCTCAAAGTGAACAGACCGTCCTCTTGAACGAAATTCATCCGCAACAGCCCTTCTTAAAAAGAGTTCTCCGTGAAGGCAGCCAGATATACATCGTGAAATTCAAAGACAAAAAGACTGAGGCTACAACGGAGCATGCTCCCGCGGGCGAGCAATTAGCTGAAAAGCGACGGGCTGATCAGCTTTACGAGCAATGGGTCAATGATTATCGCAAACAATCAGAAGTTAAAACAAATACAGCATTGCTTGCGATAAGTTCTCCACAGTAATTACAGAGAACAATCGAGGTCCTGAAATTTCCCTCGGACCTCTCGAATCGTAGATTGAATTGAAACGCCGGCGTCAATGTAGTCATTGTTCAATTGAGATGCTAATCTTAAAAATAATGGCGAAATGCTTTCAGACCGGCCGTTCATGACTCGTATTTGCCCCAGACAATTATTTCGCAAAGTGGCACTTGTTGTTTGGTTCAGATCATTTTCAATGTATTGGCACATCAACTTCATAGATCCTAATTCATCTAAAATCTGATTTCCTTTGTTCATGGTATGACTTAGATTTGCGCACACTTGAGTTTTTAAATAAGAATTGTTTCCTAGTTTTTGATTTGTAATTTGTCCCATATCACTACTTTGGTAAGCTTGAATAATGGATTTTCGAATAATATTTCCTCCGGCTTGACCTATCTGAGGGCGGCGAGGGCCACCGGCAAATTGAAGAGAAATCATTTCGATTTCTCGTAATGATCTTAAAAGTTCCTCATAAGTGCGATCAAAAACTCGGATTTTATATGTCATCCAATCCTCGATGGGATTATTTCCTGAATTCAATAGTTTCTTCCGCAAAGTATCCATTTTTTCATTGATTTCAGATTTTGCAAAAACCGAATCTTGAGTCCGATTTTGCGTTGCCAATTTCTTTTCTTCTTCAAGGGCGCTGACGTGGGATCTAAACCTTTCAATATTTTGATAATGAGCTTTCACTTCCGGATATTCTTCAAGACTTTCGGTTAAAAGCTCTCGACCAATTTCATAATATCCGATTAAATCATCTGTCATTTTTTTCCACTCAGCAGTAAATTCCATGGCGAGTTTTCGGCAATTGGGAAGCTGTTCATTTTCAGGCTGACTTCGAATGAGGTCCAAATTCCCTCGCAAATCTGTTATCAGCTGAGTTAGTTTCTCTTGTGAACGGGCGTTTTTAAAATCTTCAGTATATTGCCTTAACAGTAGGAAAAGCTGTTCAATTCCGCGCATTGCTTCTTGGAACTGGCGTGTTTCAGCTGTCTCTGACTGG
>JBKCTJ010000128.1:0-13853 GCA_046318875.1 Pseudobdellovibrionaceae bacterium
CCAGGGCCACCGCTTTTTCCAATTGCAATTTTGATCCCTGGGCAAGCATGAACCATTTCTCTTTGTTCTCTGGAGTAATCACACTGCAAATGCGATTTGCATTAGAAACTGAAATAGAACCTGATTGAATTTGTTCCTTAAACCCTGGAATGATTAAGGCCTTCTTTGCAATCTTATTGTAGATACTTGCAACCTCCCTGGATAAGTGAAGTTTTCTAACAGCATATTCAAACAATGAATTGCAATTGAAATAATAAAAACTCCTCTCAACCCAAACCTGCTGTAAAATCTCAATTAAATCGATTTCACTTCTTTTGTAGCTCGCAGCAACTTCGAGAGCTTTTTCATGCAATAGATTATGTTTTGAACCATGGATTTGGTTATGTTTTGCCCAATGAATATGATCGTGCTTTGAAACAGTTATTTGGTCATGTTTTGAATCAGTTATTGGATCATGCTTTGAAACATGGATTTGAACATTCTTTGAATCAGATAATTGACTATGCTTTGATTCAAATAATTGATCATATTTTGACCCGGGTATTTGATGATGCTTTGAAATTGGATCATTACTTTTGTTTGCTTGAAAGCCATTTTGAATTATTTTGTCGTAGACATAATGACAAGATTTCATTTCACGAAATTCCTGATTACGCATCGTATGGTTTTCCATTTTGAATCTCCTTGATGCAACAAACATATCATACATTTTAAATACTGATTTTGAGACTGATTGAGATGAGGTTGTCACTCTGATTATAAAGGCTTAAACGCTTGTTAAAGACAAAAAAATACTGAATTTAGCAAAACAATTTAAACCAACAAAGTTCGCTCATCAGAGCTCAATTGTGAAATTCGAAAAACACGTCAAGTATTTTTAAAAACAAATTTTGTTGACGCAGCATCGCCATCCATCGTGCCTGATGTTATTCGGAAGAAGATTCTCTTTGTAGATTCATCTCAAGTGTTCATCCCAAATGTTCATCATGCCCAAATTATCATTTCATTCGAATTAACGAAGTGCTCACGGCCAAGGCCTGTTTGGGTACAACACCATGAATTATTCTAGACTCAAAATCATGCAAGTCTTTGAGTGTTTAAAGTCGAGGTAAATCAAATCCAAAGATCAACTCCTTAAGCAAAAATGAGATAAATCGATCAGGACTTTCAGCAATTCTGCTGCCGATCTTCCTAGATTTCTTAATGAGTTTTGATCCCGATCAAGTGAATTGTTTGGACACCCTAGTGACAATTTTAGTCCAAAAAAAAATGATATGCCAAAAGTCCTTTGTTCGTGCTGCGTGCTTCATTTTATCGAGGTTCCACCAAAATTTTGTCGGTTTGGAGGGTCTCGGTTTTGCAAAACTAGCTTGTTGACCGATCTTTTGTCTTCAACAAGGAATATGCTTATGAAACGCATCTCAAATCTTTTCTTACTCACGCTGGTTAGCAGTTTGATGGCATCTTGTGCGCCTCCTTTCGAAACTGAAAACTCGAAGTTAATTTCTGGGTCATTGAATGCGTCGACTGAAGAAAAGGAAATCGAAACCACAACTTTCGAAGTTCAGCCAACAGTTCCACCAGCAGCGATTCGCAGACTTCCTCCAGCAGAACAACAGGTTGGCGTCGGTGCAAATCGTGTTCAATTGGGAGTCTTGGAAATTACAGAATCTCGAATCTTCAGACTCGAAGATGGTCAAATGCTTAAATTCACAGGCAAAGGAAAATTAAGAGACAAAACATTTGATATTGATATTTCAGGACGTGCCGATGCCGAAGGAAAGGTGCGCATGTTTCCGCAGGACACAAGCTCAACTCGAACTTCTTTGGCCATTCGTGGAATGGGTGTTTGTCTTGATTTAATTGCTCAGAAATTCAAATGCCGATCATTATTTTTAGATGTTTATGTCAGACTTGGAAATGAAACTTTTTCTGAACAGTTTTACTTGCTTGAGCCCCGCGACAATCAAGTGCCTTCGCAGGCTCGACCTACAGCTCCACAGCAAACAGCGCAACAACCACCAAATCAACTCACTCCAGAAACTCCGCGGGCGACCGGTGCTCCAGCTCCTGCGCAAACTCCGGAACGCATTGCTGAGACTGAACAAGAACGACCAAGTGATTTAAGCCCAGAACTATTAGCAGCAAATGATGACATTGAATTTGAAGGCGAAGAAACTCCTCCAGAAAATTTAACCGAAGAGAATAATCAGCCAATGAATGGTCGATTCGTAGGATTTCTCGATGAGGTAGATCAGCTTTTTCAGTCGACAGGTCCGACTTCTCCAACGGCTCCAGATCAGTCAGCTCCTGCGGCTGCGCCTGTGCAAACTCCACGGGTAGATCCTCCAGCGACACCACCGCCTGCGGATTTAGTAACAGCCAACGTCGAAACTGTCACTGGACCTGCAGCAGGCAACAATGGTTTTGTTTTAGGTTTTCCTCGTCCGAATCAACCGGCAACGGCTCAAGTAACGGCAAGTCCAAAACCTGTTGTGGCTCCGCAAGTCGCAGATCAAGCCCGCGGCTGTTATACACGCGGTCTGCCTGGTTGTCGGTCTGGTGGAACATTACACAAAGCCAATCGACTTGCTCTTGAAGGAGTGGGTTTTAAAGTTTTATATCCACAGCGCCAAATGTATTATGGAACTCAAATTTTAGCAGACCTTTTGGTTGATATGGGAAAAAAGCTCAATGAGATTTTGCCTGGTTACAAAATACCAGTTTCAGATATGTCATCAAACTTTGGTGGCAGTTTCGGAGTGCGCAGAGATGGTGGACACCAAAATGGTTTGGAAGCAGATCTGGGATACATCACAACAACATCTCCTCCACCATTGGTCGTCGTTGTGAATGGAAATAATTTTCGACGCGAGATCGTGAAAATGGACGAGCAGCTTCAAATCTGGAGACATATCGTTGCATCAAACCAAGTGGCGCAAATTTTCGTAGATCAAAAAATCAAAAATGCATTTTGCTCATATTCAAACAGGATGCCCCGAGATGCAAATCTGATCGAAACATTGCGGCGTCTGCGTCACTGGGTAGGACACCGAAATCACTGGCACTTGCGTTTGAAATGTCCACCATCAAGCCCGCGCTGCCAAGACAGCTTCCCGGTGCCAGAAGGATCAGGCTGTTAGTCCATATCAAGAAATGAGTTCCTGAACAAATTGAGGGAGCTGAAAAGCCGCCCTATGCAAGCCAGAATTGTAATAATGCATTTTGAATTCCCCACAAAATACTTCACTGCGATCCAAAGTCTTCTGATCCAAAAGCCGAGTTTTCCCTTTGGTAGCAATTTGAAAGCTCCACATTCCACTTGGATAAGTCGTCGCATAGAAAAGTAAAACGTGTGTTTCCTTGGGGCCAAATATTTCTTTCAAACAGCCATTTAGTTCTTTGAAAACAACAGAATTAAATGTCGGAGATTCCCCTTGAGCAACCAGAACCCCATCAGGATTCAAAATTTCAAAGCAGTCTCGGTAAAAACTGTGAGTGAAAAGTCCTTCTGCCGGCCCCACAGGATCAGAACCATCGATAATGATCAAATCAAATTTTGTAGAAGATCCCACCAAGTCTTTCACAAAAGCAATTCCGTCTTGAATTTTCAAATCTAATTTTGGATTTGAAAAACTGCTGCTCATTTGCGGAAGAAATTCTCGGCAAGCATCAATGACCAATTGATCGATTTCAACCATTGTGACTTTTTCAATGGTCTTGTGTTTTAAAACTTCCCTTGCCGTGCCACCATCACCGCCACCAATGATTAAAATATTTTTTGGATTGGGGTGGGCTAACATGGCCGGGTGAACAATCATTTCATGGTAATGGGCTTCGTCTTTTTCTGTTGCCATGACCATATTGTTTATCGCAAGCATTTTTCCGTGAGCTGCGGTTTCGAAAATTCGGACCCTTTGAAATTCCGATCGCTGATCATACAGAGTATTTTTTGTATACCGTAAAGACACCGCTTGATCTTTGTCTTTGTCAGTAAACCACATGCTTTTTGTGTAACTCTGTTGAGCGGAAACCGGTGTCTGAGTATTTTCTGAAAAAGTAAATTCAGTCCTGTTCAATAGATTCAGGGAACCCCGATGCATTTCAATGGCTGATTGATTTTGAGCTTTGAAATTTTTCTTTAAAAAATCAAAAGAAATCCATGGATCAACGGAATCACCGCAGGTGAACAAATCCACAGCCGCATATTGATATTCGGGCCAAGTATGAATAGCTAAATGAGATTCCTGAATCACGACGACACCAGAGACACCAAATGGTGAAAAATGATGAAAGCTAGATTGAATCACAGTAGCCCCAGATTTGACTGCCGCTGTTGTCATCAATTGTTCAACCAAGTTCACATCGTTGAGAACTTCAGCAGAACAGCCTAAAAACTCGACCAAGATATGTTTTCCTAATGCGTTCATATGAAAAAGATCACTACCAAGACTAAGGACTGTAATCAATCAATCATTTTCAACCGATAAAAATATTGGTGGCACATCGTATTCAGTATCGACATTTTGGTGAAGGTGAGTTGGTCATCCTTGTACACGGCTACGGTGGAAGCGTTCATCAGTGGACCAATATCAAAGACATTCTTCAACACCAGTTTCAAGTTGTGATCCCTAACTTGTCACATATTTACATGAGTCACGACAAATTACTTTTTTCAGTGCAAGTTTCTAAATTTGCAATCTCCCTGAAAGAGCAATTTCCTGGAAGGCGAGTTCACATGGTCGGAACCAGTTATGGTGCAGCCATTTGTTGGGCTTTGTCCATTTTACATCCTGAGCTTGTCCAATCGATGACTTTGGTGAACCCCATGGTTCCCAATCCAATTCAATATTTTGTTCCATCTGAACTGCGGTATTTCTTTGTTTTACCGATTTCAAAAAAAGCTGTTTTTATTTTGTTAAAAACTTCCATCGGAAAAGCATTTCTTAGAAAAACTTCTGAATTGTTTAAAGGTGAACAAAAAGAATTGGGAATTGATCTGGACCAGCTGAATCAACGAAAGTTGATGTTTATTGCCCACCTAATGGCCCAATTTTCATGGATCTTAAGAAATGAAGATTGGTTATATTGGGAGAGCAAATTGGCTGACATCTATCCCCAAGTCACTATGGTTTACGATGCAGACGATACATTGTTTTCGTCACAAACTTACGAAAATTTTTCAAAAATGATTGAACCGTTTCAAAAAGTCATCACACAAAAGGGCGGGCATGCTTCGATCATCGAATGTGCACCAGTGATATCAGATGCAATTAAAACAGCTGTGCTCAGTTCGATGCCTGGAAGTAAATCAAGAACCAGTGAGAGTGCTTGAGTTTACTTTTTCACCCATAATGATATCCCAAGATCCATAAATCCCAAATCTGTTTTGGATTGTAAATTATTTAAAACTTGGCTCGGTGTAATTCCTTGCGAAGGTTTTAGGGAAAAACCAATGTCCGATGGAGAATTTAAAAAATAATAGGCCGAAGTTAAAATATCTTTGGATAATTTTTCACCTTCAGATGGTTTTCCTGCACTGAGCAATTGAATTCCGGTCTGCATGAGCGAATTTAATTTTTTCTGTTCAATTTGAACCAGTGCGATGACCATTTCTGCAAGACCTTGGTTCTTTGCATGGCCCGAGACTTCTAAAATTTTGATTTGATCCCAGCCTTGAATGTTTTTTTGAATCAGTTGCTTCGTCTCTTTTTGAATTTGCTTTGAGAGGTTCAGATTCAGCGCCTGGCGTTCAAATAGAATACTCACAGTACCTTCTGCCACTTTGTCGATGGCAGCATCTGAAATGTTAATTTTGTATTGGGATTGATTTAAATCAACCTCAAAATGAAGATGTCCTTTGATATCTGAAAAAGATTTCTTTGGAGACAATCGTAATTGTGAAATATGAAATTCAGGAATTCGAAATTTTGCTTCGATGTTTGTTAGCTTCCTGGTCTGTAATAGTGACACCAGATAGGTAAAATCCCGCTCCGTAGAAATCGTCAATTCGGGAATGGTCATTTGGATTTGATCGTGATCGATTTGAATCTCTTCAATCAGGACCACCTTGTTTTCTAAATTGATTTTAAGTGATTTCGCCTTGAGGTGGGGTTGAGCATTCAACTGTTGTAAAATTTTAACTTCTGCCTGATTGACGGCCCACAAAAATCCGAAATAGCTGCCAGCTGCTGCGATGATGGTGCCTGAGACAATCAGAATTCCAGAAATAGCAAAAAACTTTTTCATGCACACTCCATACAATTCAGCTCATCCACATTTTGCGTCAGGGGTTGGAACAGTTTAGATTGGTCTCGGTAAACGGCGACGGATTTTAATTTAAGCTTCCAAGCCAGAAAATATATTTCACTGATTTCTTCAACGGTGGCGGACTGTGGCAAGTTCACTGTCTTTGAAATCGCTCCACTGATGAAAGGTTGGCAAGCGGCCATCATTTTTAAATGACTTTCTTTAGACAAGCACATCTCTGAATTTTGATCTAAAGCAGTCTGGAAAATCAGACGATGTGCGGGATTTAAAAGGCCACATCCAGAAAGGGTGTTGTGCTTGTGTAAATGTTGAATCAACAGAGTGATGTCTTCATCTGAATAGCCCAGGTGAACAAGGGTTTTTTTCATGGTATGATTGACGGACTGAATTGAGCCACCATCTGCCAAGGCTTTTGTTTTCAACCAAGAAAACTCAGGTTCGATTCCCGTTGTTTCACAATCCATGATAAAACTGATGGTCCCTGTCGGGGCCAATGCAGAGATTTGTGCATTTCTGACTCCAGTTTTTTGAGCTTGTTCTAGAGTTTTTTTCCAAATTTTTTCTGTGGCTTTTAAAAATTCTGGTGGAATCATAGAAGCCTTCAAAACCTGCAAATGCATTTGGTGTTTTTTTAGAACTTGAATCATTGATTTTTTGTTTTTTGAAAATGCAAAAAAAGATCCATTTTTTTTGCCACTGGTAAAATGTCTCGCGATTTCTGAACTTTGCAAATAAGCTGCCCCTGTTAAGAGAGAGCAGATGTAAGCCGCCCAGTCCCGCGCTTCTTGTGAATCATAGGGCAAAATCTTTTTCAGAAAAAATGTAGCTAGATTTGATATGCCTAGACCCAAAGGGCGGTATTGGAATGACCTCTCAGCAATTTTTTCTGTCGGGTAGCCTGAAAGACTGACTAAAATATCTTGAGCTAAAATTAAGACTTTTGTAGTTTGTAAAAAATCATCGATGAGAAATTCATTTTGATCATCGATGAAATGTGCCAAATTGATAGATGCTAAATTGCAAGCCGTATCATCCAAAAACATAAACTCCGAACAAGGATTGCTTGCATGAATTGTTTCTGACTGACAAGTGTTCCAAAGATTGATTTCATCATGGAACTGAATTCCAGGATCAGCGCAAGTCCATGCTGCTTTACAAATCTGATTCCATAAATCCTTGGCTTGAACTTTTTGATTTCCATTGGACGAAGTATTTTTTTCTTTCAGGTTCCATGTTTTATTTTTCAGAACTGCTTGAAGGAAACTGTTTGTGACACGGACAGAATTATTCGAATTTTGACCTGAAACGGATCTTGTGGCTTCGCCATTGATCCCGCCACTAAAACCGTTTTTAAATAGAATTCTCGCTTTCGATTCTTCTTTCATTTTCCAATTCACAAATTCGAAAATTTCAGGATGGGACACATCTAAGCAAACCATTTTTGCTGCACGGCGCGTGGTTCCCCCTGATTTAATGACTCCCGCACTTTTATCAAAAATTTCTAGAAAAGAAATTAAGCCTGCTGAATTTTCACCTGTGCTAATTCTGGAGTTTTTTGATCGCAATTTTGAAAAATTTGTTCCAGATCCAGAACCGTATTTAAACAGCATCGCTTCCGATTTTAGCAGATTAAAAATCGAATCCATATCATCAGAAATGCTTTGAATAAAACATGCTGATGATTGGGGCTTGGCATAGCCGTTGAGATTTTTTTCGACTTTATTTTGTCTTTCATTCCATGAATAATTCGAGTTGTTGGAACGAATATGATAAGAAGAATACAAGCCCACATTAAACCAAACCGGAGAGTTGAAGCAGGCTCTTTGCGAGAGCAAAATGTATTTAAGTTCGTTTTCAAATTGAGCGCGCTGCTTTTTATCGAAATAATTTTTCTGTTCACCACAGCTTGCGATGCATTTAACCACTCGGTCCACCATGGAGAAAACAGATTTTTCCATTTTTGTGTGGGGGACATCATTCTTTCGCATATATTTATCAAAGGCCATTTGCACTGCTAGGTCAGACCAATTTTTTGGTGCCGCCACAGACACTTTTTTTTGATTCCAAGGAACGGAAATGCCACGAGATGGAAAATATTGCTCCGCTTTTTTACCGGTTTGCACAAAATGGGGTTGGATCAAAGAAGTGACCATCCCTTCTATCATAATCACGCTTCGAACAGATTGAAATTGGACTTAATGATAGACTTTAGATGCTTTTTTAGAGAGAACAGGGAATGGTGCCTCTCTACTTAGATTATAATGCTTCAACGCCCCTGGACCCTCGTGTTCAAGTGAAAATGGCTCCCTACTTAGGTCATGAGTATGGGAATCCCAATTCAAACCATGTCATGGGATGGACTGCGAAAAAAGCGATTGATCATGCCAGATCTCAAGTCGCAAAATTAATAGGATGTCAAAATCAAGATGTGATTTTCACAAGTGGGGCCACCGAGGCCACAAGCCTCGCGCTGCTGGGTGTATTTTATGACCAGATTTTAAATCAAAAAAAAGTTAATCCTCATTTCATTACGACAGATGTTGAACATGCTTGTGTTTTAGAAACTTTTAAATTTATGCAAAAATTGGGAGCTGAAATTTCTGTGCTGCCCACAAAACCTTATGGTCAACTGTCTTCCCAGCAATTAAAATCAGCTTTGCGTCCGTCTACTGTTTTGGTCAGTGTCATTTGGGTGAATAACGAAATTGGGACTATCAACCATATCAATGAACTGTCCGAAGTGACGCGCAATGCAGAAGTTTTGTTTCACACTGATGCGACCCAAGGTGCTGGAAAAATTCCGTTTCAGTTTTCTGCATCGAATGTGGATTTGTTATCATTGAGCGGTCATAAACTTTATGGCCCGAAAGGT
This sequence comes from Pseudobdellovibrionaceae bacterium, assembly GCA_046318875.1. GTDB lineage: Bacteria > Bdellovibrionota > Bdellovibrionia > Bdellovibrionales > Bdellovibrionaceae > JBKCTJ01. The sequence goes on from JBKCTJ010000128.1 coordinate 9,143, forward strand.
GTGGGAGCTTTGATTCGCAGGTATTCCCAGCCCGGTGTGAAATTGGTGTCGATGATTTCCGGCGGGGGACAAGAACAAGGTCTTCGCTCTGGTACTCAAAATGTTGCTGGAATTGTAGGTTTAGGGGAAGCTTGTGAAATTTGTAAATCCAGTATGGATCAGGATTTGAAAAATGTTGAAATGCTGGGGCAAATTTTATTAGACGGTTTAAAAAATATCTTTCCCGATTTGATTTTAAATGGGCATCCACAAGACCGTTCGGCTTATAATTTTAATTTGACTCTTCCTTCGTTGAATTTGGATTTGGTGGCCAACTCCCTTTTAAAGATCTGTTACAGTCGAGGATCTGCTTGCCATTCCAATGATCCTGCACGGCGTGATGTTCTAACCAACTTAGGCGTCAGTGAAAACTTAGCAAGCCGGTCTTTGCGTCTCAGTATAGGACGCATGAGTACCCAGGATGAAATACGGCAAGTTATTGAAATATTTAAAAAATTAGCTATTGATAAAAACTCGAGCGAGAGCTTAAAGCTCTTTAGTCCTGGGGCTGGTTCGTCGAGTCATTCCTAGGCTAGGATTGCCCATGGTCAAAATCAGGTTTTTTTGGTAAGATATGATATGGATTGGGAAGTCCATTATTGAAGGGTTTTGGAGAATAGATTTATGATTGGAATTTCAGAGTCAGCTGCAAAAAAACTATATCAATTAAAACAAGATGACGGCAAAGACCCATCTGCTTTTCTGCGTGTTCAAGTGAAAAAAGGTGGTTGTTCGGGCTTATCTTATAAAATGGATTTTGATACTGAATTAAAAACCGGAGATCAAATTTTTGAATCCAATGGTCAAAAAATAGCTGTGGACGGCGACAGTATTCTTTACATTCTAGGAATGACTTTGGATTTTTCAGGTGGACTAAACGGCAAAGGTTTTGTCTTCAACAATCCAAATGCAACGAAAAACTGCGGGTGCGGTTCTTCTTTTAACGTTTAGAAAATTTTTCCAATTCAATCAAAGCGATCCAAATTCGACGTAGGGAACTAGTTTCAGATCCAGTTCTTTTTTCACTGATTTTTCGTCTGGCCACGAAGTTAAATACAAGCGACTGAATAATTTTTGTTTGCTATGTTTTAAAATTGTCGACAGGAGAGGATCTTTTTCATGAAACCCAATAGATATCACCAAATCATTTTTTTGTTCTTTTTTCCAAAGCGCGTGTAAAAGCGATTCAAAAATTTTCTGATCATCTTGGTCAATGGCAATGCAAGATAAAATTCGGTAGGGAAAAGCTTCATTTAAATCAGGAAGTTTTGGACGGTTCAAGGTCGGTGCAAAGAAATTATAAATTCCTTTTGTGATTTGGATTTTTTTTGAATAAGCGGATACCATCCACCGTCGATAAGCGCTTTGATCCCATAGACCAAGACAGCCGACAATTTTGCCGTTGCGCCAGCCTAAAATCATATCTTCGATTTTGAAATCTCTTAAAATTCCAGAACCGTTTGTAAAATCCTGTTCCGTATAAATAGGAACAAATTGTCTTTTCTTGGATTGCTCTTTCCAAAATGAGATCAACTGTTGCAAATCTTTCGAAGTTCCAGATTTAATTTCTAAACTGTCAGGTCCTTGCTGTTGTAAAAAGTGACTCGTCCAAATTTGTTTTTTCACTGGAAAAAAAGAAGTGTCCAGCAGTCCTAGATCTTGATAATCCGGCAAACCCGGTCTTTTTGATGTGAATATTTTTTTTGCTTTGACGTTTTCCTCCAGGATCGTGCTCAAATAAACTCGATCGGGATGATTGGTGCTGTGTTCATTCTGCAAAAATTCATAAGTTCGGAACAGCAATTTTGAAGACTGAAATTTTCGATCAATGCGTAAGCTGCTTAAATAGCCAATTTTTTCTTCTCGCTGGTTTCCGTTGATCCAATAATTTTTCTCACCGATGCACCCAATGCACATCAATTCATTGGTTTGATGATGTCGAATGGACATGACTTTGACTCTTTGTCCTTCAACTTCAAGGGAATCGAAAAAACTGGGGGACCGATCAAGAAACAATTGAATATCCCCAGGCATCATTTGCCTCTTTAAAAAATCAAGAATTTCTTTGTCGCATGATGGAGTCTCGGTACCAACTACATTCGATTTGAGCTCATTTGGATTTGTATTCACGGGGCTCCCTATCTTGACATGAGTCAGAATATTTCATGAAATCACAATATACCAGGTCACTATAGGATGTTATTGATTATGATGAAAAATTTAATCGTTGCATGCATCATGATTTTGATATTTTTCTCTTTTGGTTGCGCTTCTCCCGATATGGATCGCAGCTATGTCAACGATGCGCAAATGAGCTTGAAAGGCCGATCTGCAGCAGCCGAGGTTTCTCCGATGTCAGGTTTGAATACTCGCAAAAAAGCTGGTAGTTCAGGCTCTTGCAGTGTGTGTGCACAGTGACAAGCAGCTTTTTTCGCAACCTGCACCTTTTCCTCCGTTTTTTTGTTTCACTAGGTGCTTCATTACTTTTCGCTTCTGCTCAAGCTGACGGAGTTAAAGTTCAAATGACTTCCAGTGTGACGAATACCATTGGGAAAGCCAGTATTGAAAAGAAAACGGGTTCTGATCAAAACGGCAGTTCCACCGATTTATCTATCACTTCACCACGTTTGAAATCTGGTTTTCAGTTTACTGGAAAAATGAAGCAAACAAAAAATGATTACAGTGATTATCTGATTCAAGACGAACTAGGGGCTGAAACAAAACTGAGCTCTTCCTTTGATCGGGCTGAAGCACAGGGTGGTTTGAGTCTCGAATACGTTTTTCAAAATTTATCTTGGAACTTCGATCACGAATTTAATTTAGGGCCGACTCCATTTGCTTCCAGCTATACAAAACTGTCTCAGTCAGTGCAGCTCAATCATCAATTAACGGAAGTCCAATTTGAAATCGGTCAAGGACAAGTTGAGCAGCCATTGAATTATTTTACAGATTTGAAAACTGGCACGCGCAAGCAAAGACGCACAAGTTTAGATTTAAGAACTTATTCGACATCTGTTGAGCAAGTTTTACACAAACGCATCCGGGGCCAGCTTCAAGTGGAATTAAATGAGAAGAGCGACCGGCCCACATCTTTTGGAATATCAATGAAATCAGCTGTCGCAATTTCAGATCGTGATTTTTTGTATTTCGATTTGGTTCGAAGAAGTGAAACGAGGGACGATAGGCTGCAAGATGAGCGGGGTTATTTTGATTTGAACTCGGGTGAAATCAAATACTCGCGCTATCTGACCTATGATTTCACTTTGTCCGCGGGTTATGGGTTGGTTGTTGAAAAAGAAGATAATCCTCAGATATTTCGAAAGGAACAGATAGCCATTGATGTCTATTCAATCAATTTAGATTATCAGGGAGTGCAATGGTCAGCAGGCATAAAAATTCAAGAGCTTGTTTCCAATGTTGAATACCAGTCATCTTTGTATGGAGGGCAATTCTCGTGGAATTTATAAAGTTATTTTTTACTGTAGTTTTTTTGACGTGTCTTGGGTGCGCAAAGAATTTTAATCCAGTGATATCTGAAATCTTCGGCATAGAAGAAGAGAAATTCACAGGCCAGTCTTTTCTGGATGGAGAAATTGTTTTAGAAAATGGGGAAACAAAGCCCCTTGCTGATCTGAGCGATAAATCCCTCCTCATTTTCTTCGTCGGAGAATTTTGTGAGAGCTGTTTCAAAGAAACAAAAAAGATCAAAGAAATGATTCGAGACAAGGGACTACCTCCCCGATTAAATATGATTTCGGTCATGATTGGTGTGGGACCTCAAATCATTACACAATGGGTAAACGATATTGAACCCTTCGATACACCTCTGTGGATTTTAGGCAGTGATGAAGGACTTCGGCTTTATGGTCGGTATTTTGAATTGGTGAAGACGCCTTCCATTTTGTATTTTAATCCGCAGACTCAAATTTTGAAACGTTGGCAGACGGGTATTGATTTAAAATCTCTCGAACAGGAGACTGAATTGTGGTATTAAAACTTTTGATTTCTTTTTTATTTTCATTTCAAACTGTCCTTAGTCATCCCAAGATTGTCGAAATTTCAGATCTTGGAACTCTTGAAGCCTTGAACTCGAAAAATACTATGGCCAGCGTCGAAAGTGAAAAGGATAAACTTATTTATTTTTGGGCCACTTGGTGTGATGTTTGTAAAACAAAACTGACATCAGTTTTCAAGGAAGACTCCCTGTATAAAAAATTTGATGTGTATCTAGTTGCCACAGATCAGGACAAAGCCAAGGTCGAACATTTTCAGAATAAATTCAAATTGAAATCATTTGTCGTATTGGATCCCCAACGTAAAATTCAGGAAAAATTTCAAATTTATGGAGTTCCAACTCTAGTTCGTCTTCAGCCAGAGGCTGGAAAGCTCACTGTGCGGGCCTTTCAGGCTGGTGGTGAAATCGAGAAACTTCTACAATAGCATGAGTGTCAATCTGACACTCATTTAGCATCAATTGTATCATCCATGATTATGGTACCGAAACCCAAACAGAAATGTCTGACAGAATCAACCTAATTTGTCGAGTTTCTGCGGGACTGATGTCTTTTTTTATTTTTATTAGATTGTTAAGAAATTATAGTGCACTTTTTATTGGTACATCTTTTGAACAACGTCCTGTTGTGATAGGATTTTCTCTCGGAGGGTTTTATGA
>JBKCTJ010000129.1:0-20051 GCA_046318875.1 Pseudobdellovibrionaceae bacterium
CGCCGTGGGATGAATTGAAGGCGAAATATTCCATAGTTGTCCAATTTTTTTAGTGCACTCCGGAGATACTAAACGATCCATTTCACTTGCTAAAAGAGTAATTTCGGTTTTGGGACGGTCAGGAAAATCGGCCCGTGCGGCCGCATACAGCTGACGAAAAAAATTCTGCCCTTGAAAGGGCGATCTGGAGGTCTGTTCAACCAGCAGCGGCAATGAGCTTTTGCGGTTTTCTTCATTATTGCAGACAACTTGACTAATCAAATCTTCCTTGACCCAAGCACTTCGAGCAAAAGGAACCTGTGCAAAAGTTTTCAAAGCTCGCAGATTAAACCGCTTCCATGGAGCAATTCCTCGGTAGCTTGTATTGATTAAGACGGTTCGATCAATGTCTTCGGGGAACTGATTTTGCCAGGCGACAGCGATCATTGAACCCAAGGAAATCGATAAAATATTTACTTTAGACTTTTTAACAAATTCAGATTTGTTTTTTAAATCATAGACATAGTCCTGCATGCACAGAGGACTGGTTTCAGCAAAGCGATCTCCATTGCCAGGTAAATCTATAAATTCAATTCGAGCGTGAGGGACTCTTTTTTGAAAGTGCTCTGGAAAATACCCCCAATGTCCCTTACCCCGAGTTAAGCCGCGCAGAAAAATCCAGTTGTTATTTTCCATACCAGAGCTTGGTTCCTCTTTCGTGATGTTTATGAATTTGATCTTCGGTCAAATTCGACCAGGCTGCCGATGCCAAAAGTGAACGAATCAAAAATTCAAACAGAGTGTTATGCCGTCGTAAAACTCGCTTAAAACGATGATGTTTAATTGGATTAAAAGGACCATGGGACGAAAAAATTTGAAATGGATTTTTTTTCACCCACATCCAGGAACCCATTTCCAGAGTGAGAGGTAAATAAATGCGATCAACTTCACTGACTTTCCTGTATTCATCGTAAAGATAATCCCATAAATCGCCATGAGTTGTGTAACTCTTTGATTGGGGCTCTAACAAATAAAAATGATGGGGATAAGTTCGATCAAGAAGATCTTTGAAAGAATGCATGAAAGGCAAATCCGGAAAGGGAACTGTCGTTTTGGCATAAGGAAACCAAAGCCGGTCAACAACACCAAAGCCCGAATGAAAATCCACCGTTACGACTCGAGAACTTTGAAAAGTTTCTGCGCGAACTGCATCGACAAGAGCTTGTGATTCCAATTCCATTTTTTCATTTTCGCCACGGTACCACGGAAGCTTTGATGAAAATCGATGGCCACCCAATAAAAAAGCTGGTTTTTCTGGGGCCTCGACAGGCGCGTTTCTCATCAAATCCACTCCGCGCGGATTTGCCCTGCGTAATTTATGTATTCCAATTGGATTCACCGTCGGAATAAAAAAAATTCGGAAATTTTCCAAATTTTTTCTCATGGTGCTGTCCCATAAAACCAATTGTGTAAAAGTTTGAAAAAGTGCGACACAAACTTGTGATCCAATGCGCTCAAGCCCATGAATTCCGCCAATCAAACCCAACACGGGGGCCTTTGGGTCATCGGTTCCAAAAGAAATTTTATAGATGGGAAAAGACAGCTGGTCCTGCTTACTCTCGGCAAGCACTGAAACTCGAGCGATCCCTTTCAATTCCTCAAGTCGCTTTTCAATTTGTTCTATTTCTGGAAGGGTGACAGACATGCATTTTAGTATCATCATATGAGTATGAAAAATCAACGGGAACAAACTGAATTTGAAAAGAGAGGCCGAAAGTGATTGCAAAAACAGATCAGTCAGGACTGGACCAATTGTTGCTAAATCTTTGGAATGACTTTTGTCATTTAAATCCAAAAGCTCGCAAGATTTTTGAACTTTTGTCAAAAGAAGGCGAAGTCGTTCAAAACGATCACATTGCTTTTCGAACGTTTCAGCACCCTGCCCTTGGTATTCAACATATCGCGAAACACTTTGAAAAATACGGATATAAATCGTGCGGGGAATATTTCTTTAAAGAAAAAAAGCTCTATGCTCTTCACTTTGAACATGCAAATCCTGCAATGCCGAAAATATTTATTAGCGAACTTGAACTTGGAAAAGTTTCACCTGAATTGAAATCCCAAATTGAATCTTTAGTTGCAACACTGCCAAAGGATTTTTCAGCATCAGAAGCTCATTTTATTTCGGGTCGCCCATGGACACTCTCTCATCAGCAATATTTGAAAATGTCTGCAGAAAGTGAATATGCAGGATGGGTTGCAGCCCATGGCTTTCGAACAAATCATTTCACTGTGTTAACAAACGAATTGAAACGATTTAAAACTTTGGCTTCTATGAATGAATTTATCGCGAGTCATGGTTATCAATTGAATTCCGCTGGCGGCATTATCAAAGGCACTCCAGCAGAATATTTAGAACAAAGCTCGACAATGGCGGAAAAAATCAAAGTCACTTTCAGTGACGGCGAATTTGAAATTCCGAGCTGTTATTATGAATTTGCTCGACGATATCCTTTAGCTGATGGAAAGCTCTATCAAGGTTTTGTTGCCCAATCTGCAGATAAAATATTTGAAAGCACCAATCGATAGAGTTTTGTTCCAACAACAAAGGTTTCAACGCTTTGTGCTCGTTATAAACAATTCTATAGCTGATTTCTCACAAATTGAACTTTCCTTTTTTGAAACAGTTGCCAAGATTGTTTCAAGTGGTAAGCTTGGCCTAACATAAGGAGATTTTATGAAGAAAAATGTCTTACTTTCAATCGTTCTTTGTTTAGTTGGTTTTCAGTCCTTTGCTCAATCTGGCCCCGTGCAGGCAGCACCATCGGTGGATTTGCCATCATTTCTTGGTAGTTGGTACGAAATTGCCAGTATGCCGCAATTTTTTCAGCGAAACTGCGCAAAAAATACGATTGCAAATTATTCTTTGGATGAGGCTGGTGGGATGAACGTCGTCAACACTTGCGTGAAAAAAAATGGGGATTTGATCACGGCATCTGGCAAGGCAAAAGTTGCTGATGAAACAACAAATTCCAAACTGTCTGTCACATTTTTAAAATTGGGAACCTGGATTTACATCACTTCCTCAAATTACTGGATTTTAGATGTTCCATCTGATTACAGATTTGCTGTTGTAGGAACTAAAAATGCAGACTACGGATGGATTCTTTCAAGAACTCCAAGAATGTCAGAAGAGGATCTTCTTGCTGCGACAGAAGTTTTACGACGAAACGGATTTGACCTTTGCAAATTTGACATCACGCCTCAAGATGGTGGGTCACCTCAAAAATTGAATTTGTGTGATATTGTCAACTAAGCAGCTTTTTTAAAACTTGAAGTCCGATCAGAATGAACAATTTTTGCTTGGACTTCAAGATCGATATCGTTAACAACATCCCAGGTGGGATGAGCTTCAAGAAAAGTTTTTACGATTTGAAAATCAAACTGTGCTCCTGCACACCTCTTCAGTTCCGTGTAAATGCTTTCATTATCAAGCCCACGGCGGTAGACTCGACTGTTTTTCATTGCATCGTAAGTATCTGATACAGAAATAATGCGTGAATACAAAGGAATCGCTTCGCCAACCAAGTGATCCGGATATCCTGATCCATCCATTCTTTCGTGGTGTCCGCGAACGCCACTCGTTAACAGCTCAATAAATTTATTCAGTCTTCCCAGAGGTTGAATGATTTCCTCGCTCAAACAGGAATGACTTTTCATAATATCATACTCAGCATCCGTCAGTCGCGATGGTTTATGTAATATTCCCGAAGCAATTCCAATTTTTCCAATATCATGAAGCATCCCAGCGAAGTGAGCCGATTTTTGCTGGAATTCGTTTAAACCTAAATCCCTGGCCAATTTTCTGCAAAATTCCCCAACACGTAAACAATGTTGATAAGTTTCTGGATCAGCTAAACGCAGCAATTCCATCATCGATTTCACAGAATCATAAGTCCAGTCAGCAAGGTTAGAATCACTTATGGAGGTTGGCTCAATCTTATTCAAATGAATTGGATGACTGTCTCCAATTGCAACCAAAGTAGCTTTTTTCATTCATTTTCTCATCGGTAAATATGAAAATGACCTGAAGACTGTTTCATTTTGACCGAACCAAATTGGACCTAGACAAACATCAGCAAGCAAATGCAGTCCCATCCTGAGACAAAAACAGCAGATTGGCCGTCCACGAGAGATTTTAAATTCGTAAAAATTTTTCGATGAGAAGGTTTCCAAGTCATCCAGCAAAAAAGGCACGGAAGTTCAATCTCCATGCCCTTTTGTTTATTCCAATTCAAAGAAAAATTTTCTTTTACAATTTACCAGTTGATTGAATCAGCATCGACTCCGTATTCAGCTAAACCTTTTTTGTACAAGCCTTTGACAAACTCTTTGGCCTGACTTGGTTTGATACCTAAATGATTTGCTGTTCTGTTCGTCAACTGTTGAGCAGAATTAGATTTTCCAGATTGAAAATCTTTAACTGCTTGCAAGGCATCCATAAATTTAAAACCAAAAGCATTTTTGATTGTCAAATCGATATCGGCATCAGTTGTTTTTCCACGCTCTGCTCCGGCCACTGCCCAAGCATTTAATGCTGAAGCAACTGTCCTTGCAGACTGTTCAGAAAGTTTCCACTTTGTTTGGATACCCTTCGCTGCGCGAGCAACGATGGCAGTGTTCTGTTTTGATGTGAGCAAAGCAACATTTGTTGAAGTCACCTTAGTCGCTTGCTTCTTGTTAATAGCTTGACCAAAGTTTCCAGCAAATGCATTTCCAGAATAGAGGACTCCGTTTTTACCGAAGAAATATTCTTTATTTGCAACATTTTCCCAGAAAGCACCTGTGGTTCCAACGCCAATCGTTGAACCACCGATGTAGCCAGCAAAATCAGAAGCTCTTGCCAGATACTGAAAAACACCTGCATCGTTATAAACCCTGGCAGTTCCGCTATTATCAAAGTTAACAAACCAAAGATCATCCGAACCATCACCATAGCGATTGTAATGTGGATCGTAACTGACAGCGACTCTCTGACCAGTAGCTGCTACAAACGTACAACCTGGAGTCGGTTCTGTATTTATGCAAACGTCTCCATAAACAGTTTCATACGGATAACTGATTGCTTGTGAAGGCGTTCCAATAACTGGCTGCGGAGTTTGCACTCCACCACCACCGCCGCCTCCGCCGCCGCCACAAGCGGTGATCGTCAGAGTTGCGATTGCGGCAAGACTGACTTGAAGTACTTGTTTATTCATTTTCTTTCCCCTTTTCAAATTTAGGATTTGCTCCTAATGGTTAATTTCCAAATCAGAATGAAATCAGAATACCAGTGGAACCCGAAGGATTTTTCCCCCACAAAGGTAATCAAACGCATATCCTCCCGTGCTGTTTGGCGCTGGGGTCTCCAAAGATTTACAACCACCTTTGGATTGAAATCTTAAACGCGCCGGCGAAACAAGCTCCACAAGCTGATCTTCCTTTGCTCCGTCCTTTGCAAAAACTGGTACCAACATTCTGACACCGCGATTAATAGAGGAGCCTTCAGTCGTAAAAAGTGCTGGTAACAAGGAGTCCGAGTCTAAAGAATCCCGAGCAGTTGTTGGGAAGTAGCTGTCATCTTGCCAATTGTTTGGATAAAAAGTGTAACGTTCAAAACTGGTTGAAATTGCCTTTCCACGCAAGTTGTGAAATTCAATTTCACTGTTCGTGATGACAAAAGCGCCCTGCCTTTTGCTACCAGAATATGCAGCTCGCACTTTCAAAGCAGAGTCAAATTGGCTTCGCTGTGCTGCCAATTGGCGATCCAACAAAGAATTATTCTTAGAATTGATCATCGTCATCCGGAGTTGCCGATCAACGCTTTCTCCGAACCAATAAGTTCCTGTATACTCATCCCCGCTTGGGTTTAAGGACAAAACCCGATCAACAAAAGTGTCCAGCAAATTTGCGTAAGATTGCAATTCCGTTTCAAAACCCAGTGGTTTAAAATTTGAAATTTCGCCATTTGAAAATTCTGCTGTTGCAAAATCAAACAAATAAGAAGGCTTAATTTTGGGGCCCTGATTTTTTGCTAATAACAACTTTACTTTTCCAGCTGCAGCCATCTGTGGAGTCGGCTGAATGATATCCACAATGTGATGGTCTTGATATTTTTGGATCGCTTGCAATTTGTTATTGGCATCCAGAAAATAAAGTCGAATCTGTGGGTCTTCGTTTCCTTTTGGATTTTCCCATTTGTCTTTGAGGGTCACCTTTTTATTTGGCTCTTTACCGCCGCCAATCCAAATTGGTTTTTTTGTTGATCCTATTTTTTGCCAAGTTAAAAAATATGGCATCCCAACAAAGTCTTTTTTATGCACAAATTGGTCGATCAAGCGGCCTTGGTCGTTGATGACATAAAAAAGCATGCGTTCAAACTGCAGACCATCTGCACCTTGATTTGATTCATCGAGGACGCCGATGACGTACTCCATTCGCTGGTCGTTGTTCAAATCAATTCGAGCCAGAATCTGAGGTCGATATCCTACATCACCAAGGGGCTCGCCTAAATTTAAAATGGATCGTCCCTTGTTCCGATAGCGAAGTCCATCCTGCTGAAGCAAGGTCACGGCCCACTTCGTATCAAAAACTTCAATGGCAAAGTAATCTCGAGATTTCAAATTTCCATTTAAATTTTCATCCACCGGTTGATAAACGAAAGTAGCACCTGCAACGATGCCACCTGGCTTCCCACTAGAATTTGTTTCGATACTTGTGGGAAGTTCGTCAATTTCCAAAACTTCGGCGTCGTTTGGAAAACTATCTGAAGACAATGGAACTAAAATTTCGGCTTGTCTTATAAATGACCTCTGTTGTCCTTCAGAAACAGTGGTAATCTCTAAATCTAGGTCACTGCTAATGCGTGATTCAGAAACTCGAGTGGCATCATTAATTTCCATTTCGACTTTGAAAACTCGAACTTCCCCTGAGCCCCAAACAGATCCATAGGATTCCCTAGGAATCACGCGCACGACTTCAGGCCGAATGCTCATTTCACTTGGTTTTTTCACGCTGACTGAAATTTGAAAGTCTGCAGTTGAGAACTGTTTCCAACGATTGATCAAACTGACTTCTGCTAATAAATTTGCCTGACTGCGATCCCAAGAAATGACAATTTTTGTTTTTTCATGAGGTGTGACTAGGGGTTGAGGGTTGATTTGGACAGATTTTACGACATCTAAATTTCCCGAAAGAATATATTTGGAATAAACGTCTTTCTCTGGCGGCATTGGCCTGTCATTTAAAATTAAATTTAAATTTCTTTGTGTTGGTCGGGCGCCTAAAATCAATCTTGGATAAATTTCATTCGCTGGAATACCAATTGCCAAAAGTTCTGCTGCAGCTGCTGCTGCGAGAGGAGCCGCCTGTGAAGTTCCAGATAAAAATTCATAGCCCTCAGTTTCCCGAAAAAAACTCTGTGGTAAATCCATAGGCCAAGTGCTGAAAATATTTGTGCCAGGTGCGGCGATGTCGACTCCACTTCCATAATTTGAAAAGTGTGAAAATCCCCCATCCGGTCCATAAGAAGCCACACACAATACACCAGGATACGAACAAGGATTCAATAAAGCTCTTGTTGAATCGTTTCCAGCAGCAGCAACGACAATGATGCCCCGTGAAATCGCTTCTTGAATCACTTGTTTTAAATAACGTGAATCATTTCTTTCGGGCCAGCCGATGCTCAAATTCATCACTTGGGCGTTAGAGCGAATAGCATAAATCACGCCCCGAGCGGTGAGTTCCGCTAAAAATGAAAGTCCCCCGTCTTCTCGAGAGAAAAACGGACGGTCATCCGATTCCATCGAATCTAAATTGACTGATAATGGTTTCACTGGTTGCTGTGGATTTTTTGCAAGAACTTGAATGGGTAAAATTTCGACATTACGGCTGAAGCCAGTCATACCAGCTCCATTATCTGATTTTGCAGCGATGAGCCCTGCGACATGGGTCCCGTGGCCTTCATCATCAGCAATTTCCGGTCGCCCAATGACTCGAGGATAAGTTTGTCCTGTCACCGGATCGACAAATTCCAATAAGTCTTCATCAGAAGGCCGAGTCGCTATATTCCAACCTCGGCAATCCATGGGGTAACCGTTTCCATCAAGATCAACAAGTGGATGTTTATCAATGACAAATTTCTTAATGCAACTGAAACGTTGAGGATAAGTCATTTCCTGAATCTGTTCATCCGTCACGCTGGATACTTTAGATTCTATTTTTGCTTTCACTGCGTTTTGTTTGAGACACATTTTATATTCTTCAAGAGCTTTGCATTCAGATTCATTTTTATAAATTGCATCTCGCAATTCGGGATGATTGAGGTCAATTCCTGTATCCAAAATGGCAACCCGAATTTTTTTCCCGGGTTGGACAACGCTGTTCCAATTCATATCTTCGCCAGTCCGACCAGGAACTTTGTAAAATTTGATTAAACCATCCAGATCAATGGATTGAGCTTTGCCTGTGTTTTTCAAAGACCATTGTTTAGATCTGAAAGTATCTGATTGAGCACTGATTTGAATTTCATTCTGATCTAAAAAAAGTGGAAGACCACTCTGTAAAATCATTCGATCAAGTTGGCCAAAAGCATTTTCATTAATCAATTCCAAAACCCAAGCTTTTGCTAAGTAATCAGCTTTCATTTGTTTCAAAACTTGCTTTTCTTTTTTTGAATACAAATCGCGATATTTTTGGACAAGTTTGCTTTTGAGAATGCGCTTGATGTCTTGATCAGAAATTTGATGTCCTTTTTTTAAACTCAGCAGTGCCGTTGGATGATTTCCAAGTGCTGATTTAATTTGGGGCCGAAGGACACTCTTTCTTGGATTTTCGATTTTGCTTTGCCCCTGGCTTAAAAGGCACATGAAGGTAAAAATCGAAAAAATTAGAACTTGATTGACACAGCTTTTGATCATCATTTGAAACTCGCTTGTGATCGGTCTAATTCAAGGGGACTCAAGCGGGTCTTTAAAGCGTAATAATTCACAAGACCGTTGATGTATTCTAAACCCTCATCAGGATCCCCAATGACGTTGGATTGAGTAATACTGAATGCTTGTGTGTCCCCATCTTCATCACCAGTTTTGAAACCGTTGATAGAAACTTGAAATATAAAATTCTTTTCACCTAAAACTTTCATAATCTGAGGCAAGGGGATTTGTTCATCTAAAATGAAAACAACTTTTGTCATCCAGCGAACTTGCTCACGCTGATCCGATGGAAACTCGCTCGCAAGATCAATTAATTTTTGCATCCAAGAAGACAAACATTCGTAATTTGTGCCGTTGTACCAATTCCCCGGAGGTGGGGCACTGTTGAATTTCTCCCAATAGTCTTTTCGGCAGTTATCCGCATATTTGACTAAACCAGCGTTATAATTTCCGTTTCCCATAATGGTGACAATGTCTTCAAACATAGCTTTGTCTCCTGGTCGATATTTCTTTCCAGCCAAAAGTTCGCTTAAATTTTTAAAAATATTGAAGCTATTTTCGCCTGGTTTTTGATTCGAATCCGGCTGTAAAACTAGATTTTTGACGTTGTCCATTGCCGAGGGCAAGAGCGTCAATTGAGCAGTGATTCTGTAGAAATCAATTTGCTTCACTAATGCATAAGCAGCTTTGTCAAAAACTTTGTAAGGAACGACAGGTGATTGATCAAACTGATTTTCAATTTCATCAAAAAGCTTGAATAATTTTTGTTTAGAAATCTTCCATCCACCCCAAACATGCTGTAAGTTGCCAACATTTGGCAGGCGTTCACCGTTAGGTGTCAAATCTGTTTCAGCAAGCATAATTCGCCAGTAAGCTTTTCCAAAAGGCGTGTTCGCTGGATTGTTTTGTGTATCATTGGCAATTGACGGCGCAGCTCCGCCCCAATCTTTGAAAGCAAACTTAAGCAGCCCATTCAGTGCATCCAAGGCAAAGCCCAAAATATCCATTCCAACTAGCTCGCCTCGACGATGTTGAAAAACAATAACTTCTTCGTCCTTTGGATCGAGTTCAGGAGCATCTGGTGATCTTGGATACTGAATTTTAACTGTGTGATCTTCGCTAAAACCATAGTTTCTCATCATCATCATTTTAGCTCGAGCTTCATTGGTTTTCAGCTGATGATCGATTGCAAACTTTTGAAACTGAAATTCTTTATAAAGCAGTTCAGTGCTATTGTTTCTAAAAAGTGGAATCATTGATCTTTTCAATTTTTCACGAGTTGCAAAATGCTGTTTCACATCTGGATCATCAGAATCAGCGCTGGCCTGAGAAACTTGTGTGTCGTAATCAATGACAAAAGCGTCCGTATGCAAATCTGTGTTTTTTGTCTCTGCGCGAATGGTCATGAGGTTTAAGAAAAAATTTGCATCAACTTCAACGCCACGAATGCGAGAGTTTTGTTTGCGTACAAAAACTTGCATATTGGTTGCAGATGTCTTTGTGAACTGAGTTTGAGTTAAAATGACACGTGATCCGTCGACTCCAAGGGAAATGGAATTCATAAAATTCAAAGGTGAAATTCCCATCATCATATCAATGCTTGTCACCACTCGCAGATAAGCAGAAGTCGCGATGGAATCAGTAATAGTAAAAACTTCACCGTTGCGCAGACCACTAAAGAATGAATCAAAGCTGTCAACAGCTGCTTCTGGGTCTTCAGTTAATCCCGATTCAACACGAGCAGAAATTTGAGCTGCAGATTGACCAAGAACTGATTCTTTGTTTGTTTTTATTTCTTTTTTGGATTTCCCTTCGATCAAATTAGCCATTTGTTTCATGAATTGTGGGACAAACAAGTTCGTCCACTTTTCATCTTTTAGACTTTGTTCAATTTGTAAAAGTGGTCGGACGTGAATATAATTTCTCGCGTAGCCCAGATTTGCCCCTGCCAATGGAGAAATCGCAGGAATGCCGTCTAAGGCAGCAAAAGCGCCGATACTGCCCGCCAATTGAATGCTGTCTACCAATTGAATCGGCGAATCACTCCCATAATAAGTCCCCGTTGTGACACTTCGACTTGCGTTGACATTGACACTTGCGATTGGCCCGCCCCAAGCTCGGATTTTTCTTTCATAAGGCGCATAAGGGTTTGATTTATAATGATTGGTCACATCTTTGATGAGCTGCTTTTTATAAGAATTTGCAGCATCTTCGACACTTAAAACTTCCAATTGTTGATTGAGCTGATCGATGATGGTTTGCAGTCCCGAAGTTTTTAACTGCACTCCAAGGACACGGTAGATATCGTCGTCTTTGATCCATGATTCCGGATCACCATGACTGAAACGCTGCGGGAATCCTTCGACATATTCTTTGACAACTTTACCCTCAACGACAACGCCATCATCTGAAGTCATATTGATATTGGGTTTATTTAACTTCACTGTTGGTCGCACATTGAAAACTTCCATGGACTGAACAGTACGATAAACTAATTTTGTATAAACTAGATCTTCAAGACTTTTTGGATATTGGGCCGCGCGCACCACCTCACGCAGATCGGCTTCAGTCAATTGACCGAGACGCCTGACAATCCATCTTAAATCTTCGTAAGTTGAAGCTTCAAAAGCTTGAGCTCGGCGATAATAAAGCTGCAAAAATCCTGTGGTCACCAAAGACATTCTTGGAGAATAGCGATTGATGGATTCAGGAACATCCACCAACATCATTGGGATCAGCAAGGACCGAAAAGCACGAAGTCTGTTCACAAAGGATAAATAGTCTTTACCCTCTTGAGTTTGCGGCAAAGGAACAAGACCAGTATAGAAATCGTAATAGTCATTTTGTTGGGGTTCTAGCATCGAGATTGCTAAAACCAAGGAAGTGGATTTTTCATCTTTAATCCATTTGCGATCAAATAAATCCAAAGACATTTCACGTTGAACAGTCTCAAGAAATGATTTCTTTTCCGCTGCATTTTTAAAATTCACTTTAAGGTCTCGGTAAAGCTGAGGTGGCGCCAGTAGATATCCCAATTTTCGCATCAAAGCAGCTCTCATCATTTCGGATTGCTGGTAATAGCTGATATTCAAACGAAAAAACTGATCGGGTCTTTCGACTGATTTGACTCGGATAAAGGCCGTGTCCACCGGGACAATTCCCTCAGTCGAGACATAAGTGACTCCTTGAGAGCCAGATGGAAAAAATTGCGAGTCATCACGAACAGCTTGTTTTTCACCAGTCCAAATTCGATTGGCCGCAGGATCCAGAGTACTCAGATCCAACCCCTTTTTGGCCTTATAAGCTGCTTGGCCAGCATCAAGCTGTTTTCCATCTTTATCAATCAGGTCGGAAGCAGGTTTTTTAATCGTTTTTATTGGGATGGTCACAAAAGGGGATTCCGCGTAACAAACCCACTGCAGCGAAATCAAAAGAATCAAAATCGTTTTCATAGTTCCCCATTTCAGTGGTCGCAAAATAGCCAAAGTTCGGCCTGCTTCAATTCAAGTTAGCTGCGGGAGCAAGATGCAAGCCAAGAAAACCAAAGCACTCCGAACAGGCAAACGGTGCCAAAATGACTGCAAGAAAATTCAAATTTGAAAAATAAACATTTTTTTAAAGCTGATCTTTTGATAGCTTAAGCCCTCCTCAAGGGGCGAAATCTAAATATGAATTTGCGAAAAATTTACCAAATGAAAGTTTTGTCAGTGAAAGATCTGACTCCAAGTGTGCGAGAACTCAGAGTTTCAACTGTAGAAGATGAGTTTCAATTTCGAGCAGGCCAATTTGTGATGCTCCATGTTCCCACAGGAGAAGAAAAGCCTGCCTTGCGAGCGTATTCAATTGCATCCACGGATCAAAATAAGAACGGGTTTACTCTTCTGTTTAAATATGTGGAAAATGGAAAAGCATCGGAATTTATTTGGAAACTGAAAGGTGACGAAACACTGCAGTTCACTGGTCCCTTCGGCAAAGTGTTTTTCCAGGAACCACCCACAGATCAAATTGTGTTTTTCAACACGGGAACAGGTCTTTCACAACATCTCAGTTATTTGGAATCAAAAAAACATCAGTATCCTCACTTGAAGTATCGTTTGTTTTTTGGTGTTCGAAATGAAAGCGAAATTTATTATCGTGAACAACTTGAAAAGCTGCGCGGTGAATTGCTTGGGTTTTCCTTTGATTACGTCTTAAGCCGACCGAGTGAAAATTGGTATGGTTTAAAGGGTTATGTACAAAATCATTTAGACAGTACAGACTTCGAAAACAGGCCAACCACATTTTATCTCTGTGGGAATGGCGGAATGATCAAGGAACTTAAACAAAAACTGTTGGTGGAAAAAAACTGGAATCCAAAACAGTTTTGGGCCGAAGCTTTTGATTAAAAGTGGTTTGGACATTAAAACCAAAGCGATTTTCGAGTTGGTTTTTGCAGGCTGCTTGTGGGGCTTTGGTTTTGTAGCAACAATTTGGGCACTGAAATTTTTTCCTTCGACACAAGTGGTCTTTTATCGCTTTCTTTTAGCATGGCTAGCAGGGTTTTTCATTGACCTTATCATATTGAAAAAGACTCGACCACTGATGAAGACAGAATATCTGCGTGCACTGTGGCCGGGAATTTTACTTTGCGGATTTATGTTTTTGCAAACCTACGGAATGAAAACGACAACTGCGACGAAGAGCAGTTTTATTACAACTTTGTATGTTCTTTTTGTTCCCTTGTTGAATGCTGGTCTTTTTAAACAAAAAATCCACTGGATTGATTTTCCCTTAGCTGCCCTTGCAATTTTCGGAATGTACTTTCTTTTGGGAGCGGATCTCACATCGGCTACTTTTGGTGACTGGATCACCCTGGGAGCTGCTTTCGTGGGGGCTCTGCATATTATCATTGTCGGATTTTCCGCACGTGCGAGCCAGGAGCCATTCACTTTTAACAATGCCCAATCTTTCTGGGTGATGCTGACATCGGCTGTCTTGTTATTTTTGCCAGAGAAAAATGGAAGTTCTGATTATATTTTTAGTTGGAGCTTCTCAGCCATGGAACCATTTCTAGGAATTTTATTCTTGGCCTTTTTTTCCTCCCTCATTGCTTTTACTATTCAAGTACGGGCACAAAAAGTTTTATCAGACCAAACAGCAACTCAGCTTTTTCTGCTCGAAGCCCCATTTAGTTTTTTATTTGCTTATTTACTTTTAGGAGATACTTTAAGTCCCATTCAGGTCACTGGAGCGTGTTTGATATTGTTTTCAACTTTTTTGAGCACTCGTATTGAAATGAAGAAATAAGCCTAAAAAATTCATCAAAAAAAACCGTCGAAGATGTGCTTTCGACGGTCATTTTCAAACAAATGGTTTACTTGAATTACTTGATATCGCAACCACCGATCAAAGTGTTTTTGCTATCGCCGATTCTTTGTAAAGTTCCAGTGACATGGTAAATTTTATCGCTCATGCCATCCGACCCTTTGGTTTTTTTGTCGATCAAAAGGACTTGATCAGCTCCGAAGGTAATAGAAATTCTTCGACCTGAATCATATACTGTTCCGATGCGAGCCATGCTTATTCCATCATTAGCAGAATTTATTTTGACCAACTTGCTTGCTGTATCTACTTCCAAAAGGATAAATGGTTCTGTAAAATTACATACCATTTTTTCGATAACTTTTGATCGGTGAACAGACGTGGCAAATACACTTGTGCTCAAAGTCGTCAGGGCCAGTAGAGTTGCGAATGCTTTCATAAGTGCTCCTTGTTTAATAATCTCAATTCAAGACATTTTAAATTGTGATGTTGTTTTGAGAGTGTTCAACAAAGATGCCATTATGAAGAGCATGGCCTCAAGACGCTTTCGAACCAGAATCATCATAGACCTGACGAAGATCTTTTGAATCAGTCCAATTGAAGAGTTATTTTCTAGTCAAGTCGTTACAAAAACTGTCATTTTTAAACCGAGTTTTTCCAATAGCGAACTTGGTAAAACAATCTCCACCCGTCTTCTCTGGGATAAATTTTAAATCGATGAAATTCCACACTAGAGTGTGGAATTTCCAGTCCTGAGTTCTAGGATGCTAAATCCTTTTTTAGGAGGCAGAAATAAAAGGGGCCAAATCCGCAGTGGTCGGGTAAAAATATATGGCCGTATCTTCGGCGTTCTCCGTACTTTTGAATGAACTGAGTCAGTTCCATAGCATCTGGTCGATTGACTGCAGTTTGAATTTCATTGAGATCATCAATACTTTTCATCTCAGGTCGCCTGTGCAGAATTTTTTCAATCACTTCTTCGTTTTCTGTTGGACTCAAACTGCAAGTTGAATAAACCAAAAAACCTGGTGACTTCAGCGCCAAATACGCAGAAGAAATCAACCCATACTGTCTTGCTGCATTTTTTTTAGTCCAATTCACCGTCCACTTTTGCAACATTTTTTTATCTTGAATCAAGTGGGCTTCACCACTGCAAGGCGCATCCAACAAAACACAATCAAATTCATTAGGAAACTTTAAACCGTATTTAATTCCATCAAGCCCCTTGATCCATGTCTGCATTCGTTTTTCTTGAGGAATATATTGTTGTAAAACTTTTTTGAGTCTTTCCCTTCGCTCAATGGAAAGCTCATTGCACCAAAGCTCACCACTTGCATTTAATGCTTCAGCTAAAATCAGACTTTTCCCGCCAGGAGCTGCACACATGTCCAAAACTCTTTGACCTTCATGAATTGGCGCAAGGCGCGCTGCCAGAACACTGGCCGGGTCCATCACGTAATATTTTAAATAATCATCGTGCCGTTTTTTTAATTCTTGGCTCAAGACGGAATTTTGTTCAGTGTTCAAGTCAGCTGGAATTTCAAAACAAAAATTCAACTGAACTGAGCTCGGCGGAAAAATGGAATCAGGAGTTGCAGACAGAAATTTATTTAGTCGGGCCACTTGCAAAGGCTTATGAGTTAATTTTGTGAACAGATCTTCCCATCTTGATTCATAAATGCCTTTGTAAAAATCATGAAAGTCCTGAATTTCTTCCATTTAAATTCGCTTTTCCTGAAGACGGTCTTTCTTGCGATTTTTGGGAAAGTGACAAATAAATTCGGCACCCTTGCCAATTTCACTCTTCACAGTCACGCTGCCACCGTGGCTTTGCATAATGTGTTTGACGATAGCTAAGCCAAGTCCCGTACCACCTTGATCACGGGATCTGCCGCGATCAATGCGATAGAATCTTTCGAAAAGCCGAGGCAGATGTTCTTTGGCAATTCCAGAGCCACCATCGATGACATGCAGAGTGATTTCTTCGTGGTCTTCCTTCCATAAAATTTTCACTTCACTGCTATGAGGTATGTATTTAATTGCGTTGGAAACCAGATTTCGAAGGACTTGTTCCACACTTCTGAGGTCAGCCAAGAAAGGAGGGACATCTCCCGAGACTTGAATCATGATATTCTTTTCCTGAGCCAAAACCGCCAGTTCATTCACAATTAAATCGCTGACTTGCAAAGGATGAATCTCTTCGAACCTTAAACCTGGATTTGATTCTAAAGTTGATATGCTCAACATATCATTCACAAGTTCAATCAATCGATCGACGTTTCTAGATATGATTGAAAGAAATTTTTTGGTCTGTTCCACTTGCATGGGTGGCAGGGATTTTTCGTCATCACAATTTAGAAAATCTTCTCTGAGGGTTTCAACATAACCTTTTATGGATGTCAGTGGTGTTCGTAACTCATGAGAAGCGTTCCCAACAAATTCAATGCGAATTTGTTCAGCTGATTTGATTTCCGTAACGTCATGAAAAATCCCAATGGTGCTCATGACTTCGCGAGTTTTTGGAACGACAAGAGGGGTCACTGAAACAGAAAAATATCGGGCCTTGCTGTCGAGCTTTGTAGCAATTTTAACTAATTTTTTTTGATTTACACCAGTTTCAACGGCAGCCTGGTGAATTTGCAAAACCTCGGGAACTCGAATAACGTCAGCTAAATGCAAAGAGAAGCCACTCATACTTGCCGACTGCATTTGTGTTTGATCGATGAATAGCGAAGCGAATTGTGAATTGAAGAACAACAACTGAGAAGTCGGTGAAATACTCACAAGCCCTTCTTCGACAGAGGCCATAAAGGCTTGGTTTTCTTCGCGCTCGCGCAGAAGCTGATCTTTTTTCTTTTTGAATCTGCGATCAATACGATTTAACGCAGATTCAAGTTCTGAATACTGACTCGATTGTCCATCGAAGATATCTTCACTGAAATTTTCAACCTGTTTTGCGGACCGCTTACCAGAAAGTTTGAGCGCTTTGATCAACATGCGCTGCAAGGGTCGACAATAACGATAAGAAGTCACCGATGCAAAAATGATCGTACCAATAAGGTAAATAAAAATTCCTTGATACACAAAAAGGGATAAATCATTTCCGCTATACACTCTGTTCAGATCAATAACTGACTGATATCTTAAATAACCAATGACGATAAAAAACAAAAGATTGTAAGTGATGAGCTGGGCAGAAAAAAATTGCCAAAAGATTCGCCAAGGAAAAAACTTTTGATCTAGAAAATATTCTTGCGCTATTTTTTTGTAGCTATTCAGTCCGAACACGGTAACCAACACCACGAATGGTCTCGACGTTATCACTCCACGAACCCAGTTTTTTTCGAAGACCAAAAACATGGGTATCAATGGTGCGACCAATGACATTGATTCCCTCGCCCTGGATGTTTTCAATCAAATTTTCGCGAGTCAATACGCGACCTTGATTTTGCACCATGGTTGCAAGAAGTTTAAATTCAGAAGGTGTCAAATGAAGGGGTTCACCATCCAAAGTGACATCGTAAGTTTTTAAATTCATCTTGAGTCCCGAGACATCCCACAATTCTTTGTCTTGATCGGGCACAGAGGTTTCAGACCGCCGCAGCAGGGCTTTCACACGAGCCAACAAAACTGCTGGTTCAAATGGTTTTGTTAAATAATCATCGGCACCCTGTTCAAGTCCACGCACGATATCTTCGGGTTCCGTCTTGGCTGTGACCATCAAAACATTTAATTGCGGAAAATCTTTTTTCACATTTCCCAGAAACTCGATTCCAGACATGCCCGGAAGCATCCAATCCAAAACCAATAAACGAAAATTGGATTTCTTAACTTCGATTGATGCTTCAGTGGCCGAAGCACATTCAGTGACTTTGTAGCCTTGTCGCAAAAGATGCAATGCCATTAACTCGCGAATTTCTTTCTCATCTTCAACGACCAATATCGGAGTTTGAGAATCAAGCACCAGTGCCCCCATGGCGAACATCGTCACCAGTTAAAGAAAAAATGACGTCTTCAGCAATATTTGTACAGTGATCAGCTATTCGTTCTAAATTTCTGGCTATCAAAATCAAATCCAAAGCTTCCATGACTTTATTTGAATTTGTTTGCATGACTTCGATCATCTCTTTGAAAATACGATTTTTATAAGCATCGATTTCGTCATCCAAAGTCAAAATTTTCTGAGCATCTTCCAATTGATTGGAAACAAAACAATCCAAACTTTGGCGAAGCATTGAACGGACTTTTTTTGCCATTTCCAGAATAGACTTCATTTCCGTTGAACCCGTGCCCTCAAGAAAATCCTGACTAGTGAAAGAAATATTCACGCACTGATCACCCATACGTTCTAAATCCGTATTTATTTTAATACAGGACATAATGAATCTTAGATCCCGGGCCCGAGGTGATTGCATCGCAAGGAATTGTAGACACAACAGATCTACTTCTTTATGAAGAGCATTGATGTTATTTTCGATCGTTCGTACATCATCATGGGCTTTTTGGTTTCGAGTCCCAAATGCGTCTGCGAGCAGTCCAAGAGCTTTTTCAACTCCGCCGCCCATTTCAAGTAAGGTGCCTTTAATTTGTGATAATTGTTTTTCCATTAAGACTGGAATGTAGTCCAGTCAAAAGGACCTTGGCAAGAACTGGCACCGCACCATTTCACTTTAACATAAACCTGACAGGGGGAACCATATTACTCTAAGAAAAGCCCATAAGAAATACCAAAGCCGTCGTGTTCTTTGGACTGGAGCGAATGTTTTTCGTTAAACTGCAAGCGATAGGCAAAAAGCCCTAGATTTTCATTGGGGCCCAAGTCATAAGCAATACCGTAAAATTGCTGTCGGAAAGAGTAACCAGAATCTGTATTGATGGGTTTGTTATCAGTCATTTTTATAAAAGGGAGGACCCGCCCCAGCTCCACCGACAGATCAATTTCGGCTGCGGAACCCTTCACAGATTGATTAGCAAAAGCAAGCAAGTCAATACCGCTCCATGCTTTCATGACAGTCAGGCGGTCCGCCGGATGAACTGTTTGAAGATAACTTCCTGCTAAGGAAAAAAATTCGACATCTGATCTGAGGGTTAGGCCATAAACTTCAATCTTAGCAATCTCTGCAATGTAAGTTTCATCAGCACCGTTATAATAAAAAGCTTTTGCTTGAAAATAGGGAGTTTGATTCCACTCGGCACCAACTTGAAAAGCTTTTCTTGTTCCAGCTTCAGGCCCCTGTCCTTCGCCATTGATATAAGAAACATTTAAACTAAGACCTGTTGTTTCGTAGGAAGCTCTCATTCCCAAATCACTTTCACTGATGAGACGATATCGCTCTGCCATAGGACGAAGTTGAGGGTGCAACCAGCGCCTATTTTGACTTTGCTGAAAAATCTGTTCCTTCGAATCTGAAGCCAGTAAACCAAAGGAAAAATCAAAATCAGTTTCTGCAAGTTTGCGATTTAATGTTGCAGATCGAAATCGAATTTGCTGATCATTTGTCTTTGAACCAGCCAAGTCTTTGTTACTGCGGGAAATTTCCGGTTGGATTGTCAGACTGATATTTGACTGAATCGGAAGCTCAAGTTTGAATCGAAATTCATTCAAATCCAAATCAATTTGGCCTCGCTTGGATGTAGGCAAAGTGTGATTTTCTAGATAAAAACTGGCAGCAGCGTTGATCTTGCTTTGCACTCCATCTGCAGCAAAAGCAAATTGATCTATCAAGTAAGCCGCTAAAAAAATGAAATACCTGGGAGACACGTTCATCGAATTTTTCTTCATGTTGACTTCATCTCTAT
>JBKCTJ010000130.1:0-2307 GCA_046318875.1 Pseudobdellovibrionaceae bacterium
GAAGCTTCGGTGACATCAAACTGGCTGCCCTTGGATGCAGAGGCCGTTGATGATTGTGCATAGCCGTTGCGAAAACTTGCTCTTGGCGACACGATCAAAGTTGCAAATGAATTCAGTTTGTAATTCAAATTTAATCCCGCACTGACAGTTGTTTCAGTGCGTTGTTGGGCTTGGATGTCTTGGCGCTGATTGGCTTCGAGTCCCAGTCTCCAAGTTAAAATCAATTCGGATTCGTCGTCTTCATCGATTTCTATTTTCGTGGTGTTGGTGTTTGGTGGTGCTTGCAGCCGATTCATTTTAGTTTGAGCAAAAGCAGGCGTAACTCCGGTGAAGAAGACAAGGCAGGCTGCGAGAGATAACCGAATTTGCTGTTTCAACATAAAAATCCTTAGCCACCTTCAAGGACCCTTGAGGCTTTCGTGATTCTGCCTGCGGGGTCTTTCCTTTATTCTTCAAAATGGGTACTCATTTTATGAAAAAATCGGTGTCTCAAATCGATATGGGTTGAGCCAAGGTCAACTTTTTTAAATCCCCTTGAAGAACCTTTAGCCAGCGCCAATTTTTGTCGGCAACTGTCAACTTTTTCTCCAAATTTTTCCACGAAAAGCTTTTGTGACCCGTTATTTTATTTTTGACCTAGAGGCCTTTTCGGCAAGCGCTTCCAGACATTTGGCTGCAGACCAAGTGAATGGATTTTCGGACTGATAAAAAAATCGTTTTACTGGAAGGAGGTATGCATTTTTTATTTCATAAACTTCAGAAATATATTTATTGTTGTCAGCACCGTGTAAAGTTGCGAGAATTCGGTCTCCTTCAAGGTTGTCGCCAAAAGCGTAAGTCAATTTGGCGGCTTCAGCAATGAGCCAGCCCCAATAAAATTGATCATGATAATGACGAAGACCTACACTTTGACAAGTCCAACTGATCTGATCAGCGAGATAATCGGGAAATACCGGTTGGCCTGGAACCAAACCCTTTAGCCATAACTTCGAATTTTTGAGAACGGAGTACAGTTCTTTGCGTTCAGCCGCATTCAAAAGTTTTGATGAGCTCAAGAGTCTGCAATGACTGTCCAAGGAAAACTGATTTTTTAATTTTGTTTCGAAAAAAAGCCCTTCTTCCGATCGCGGCCATTGAAACAAAGCAGTCCGAGATTTTTTCAAATTGTTGTGAACAAATTCGAAGCCATCAAATTCAGATAAAATCTCAAGAACATCATGATATAAAAGTTGGGTGTGAAAAATTTCCCCTTCCCTGCGTGCGGAATCTTGCCAGTCAGAAAATTTGGGCTGATGTAAACAGCTGTCCTTAAAATATTGCTGATAAAAATTTAAAAGTTCTTGGATCTGTTGATTGGAGATGATCAGGGCGCGTTTTTGAAACTTGGCTAGTAAGCATACAGATTGAATGAAAAGTAAATTTGAATCAAATGCCGGTGTTCCATGTTCTCCGTAGTATTCGGGTTCAATTTTTTTGTCCTTACTGGAAAATGGAACCCTACGACCCCGAAAAAAAGTATTCCACACCACACGAAATTGCGGAGGTATTTGATCCAGTCCTCGGGGGAGCAGGTTTTGTGAATTTTTAAAACTAAAAAGGGATTTGAGCTGACCTTCCACCAGTGATTCGAACCCATATGCTAAAAGTCCTGGAACTGAAAAACAAAAATCCCTGGTCCAAAAAGTTCGAAATTGATTTCCCCCGGCTGCCAATAAATCACCAGATTCTGTCTGGATGATATTTGCATGGATTGTGGAAAGAGCCTTTTGTTCAAGTTCATCAAACATTTAAGAAAGCTCCTTCAAAGTCCACTTTGCTAAATCCACCAAATCGTTGTTTTGGTTTGTCGAAATGAATTCTTCGATTTCGCTTTTCAAAGAAATAATTTTTCGGTTTGCAATCACAATCAAAGCATTCCGTTTGAGCCCAAATCCTCGCGCCCTCGCTAGGGGCGAATACTGGTATTTTTGTTCTATTTTTTTTGAGCTGAAATTTAAAATGTCTTTTAGTTCTGATTCCATTGCAATATTTTGCTGATCGTTTTGAGTTTGAAGATTTTCTGTTGATAATGAGCCACCAAATATTTTTTGATTCCAAGGGCAAACGGTTTGGCATAAATCGCAGCCAAAAAACCAATCGCCCATTTTTTTTCTGATTTCCACAGGGGGCACTGTTTTAGCTTCGATGGTCAAATAGGATATACATTTATTCGCATTGAGGACACGCTCTGCTTCGATGGCTTGAGTCGGACAAATTTGAATGCATTTGTGACAAGTGCCACAAAAATCGTGACTATAAGGATTCGGG
>JBKCTJ010000131.1:0-13917 GCA_046318875.1 Pseudobdellovibrionaceae bacterium
AATTTTTTCTCTTGAAAACGAAACCACGAAACTTCCGAATCTCAATTCAGCCAAACCACGACCTCCGCGACCTAAGTTGCCTCCAAGCCACCAAGTTTGCTTTAGCAAATCATAAAACTTTGGGGGGCACCGGTCATGACAACAAAACAACTCTCTTTTCAATCAACCAACTGGAAATATCGCTTTGCTCACGGCGGATCCTTGCGTAAACTTGCCAAGGGCCGAGGGGCAAGGCCAGTTTCTTCTCGTGAGCCACTTCATTTGGTTTTTAAAATCAATAAAGCAAAAATGCGCGGGGGACTTCGCGGGTTTAAGAGTCAAAAAATAATCAAGTTCCTATTTCAAAAGTACGCAAAGAAATTTTTTGTTCGCATTGATCAACTCACCATCCAACACGATCATATCCATGTGATTGTTCGCAGTCCGAGAAGGTTTTATTTTCAAAGTTTCTTTAAAGTCATCGCAGGGCAAATTTCACAAGTGTTTCAAAAACAGGGTCTGCTCAAGTCCGATGACGAACTGCTCAAATCCAATGACGAACTGCTCAAATCCAATGACGAACTGCTCAAGCCTGATCGACGAATGACCGGTACCTCAAAGAGGACTGGGCTCTGGAAATACAGGCCGTTTTCTAGAGTGATTCGGGGGTGGAAGGCCTATGGGATCGTGCGGGATTATTTGCAATTGAATGAGTTGGAGGCTTTGGGGCATATTCCTTACAGGAAACTCAGGCTGAAGGGACTTAGTTTTTCGGAGTGGTCGGTTTTGTGGGCGTAAAGTTAAGGGCTCAATTTTGAAATTCACGAAGGAAATGTGCACTTCGACAGACGCCCCCGATAAAAACGGAGAACCGGTGAAACATCTATTTTTTCAGTGGCCTTGAACCGAAGCGAGACTTATCTAGGCGATACAGCTGCAGGATTCAGGTGCGTTTACTCGCCATAAATGGATTATGTGGGTCTTCATAGAACCCTCGATCAATGTCAGAAACATCGAGATGAAAATGATAAAGAGTCGAAGGTTGCGCCATTTCATTTGTCCCAAGGAGTGAGGTGATTTAAGTAGGTTTTCATTATACCTATAAACTCTCTTGCATCAATGAAGGACTTTCCAGTACAAGAGGTTCATGGATCAAAAAGCACAAGCTGAATATTTTGAAAAAAAATCTGGTCTCATGGTGGATTTGGGTTTTCGCTCCGATGGACTTCAGAGTTTAAAGACCTATCTCGATTTTTTGTGGGCATCCAACGAAGATCTAAATTTGATCAGTCGAAAAATGACTTATGAAGAACTGATTGATAATCACGTCATCGACTGTTTGCTGCCACTAAAGTATTTTCCCAAAAATATCAAACGGGCAGCTGATTTTGGATCTGGCGGGGGGTTGCCGGGAGTGGTCTATGCTCTCCAGTTTCCTGAGATTTCATGGACTCTTTTTGAAAAAAGTCATCTAAAACAGGATTTCTTAAATGAATGTGTAAAAATCTCGAAGAACATCAAAGTCCTTGGGGAGATCCCACTTGAGCTCAAAGATATTCACTGTGTCACCTCTCGTGCCTTCAAAGCTGTGGATGTCTTATTGGATATGAGTCGCACTTATTATAAAAGCGGTGGTAAATATTTTCTGTTGAAAGGGCGTAAAGAAAAAATTGATGAAGAACTGCTTCTGGCTAAAAAGAAATTCAAAGACCTTCGGGTGGAAATAACTGAACTGAAATCACCTGTGCTCGATGTTGAACGCCATCTTGTTTCTATTGGCTAAATTCATTTTGAAATTCATTTTACAAAAAACGCCGAGCGATGCAGGGCTTTTTTCTGATTGGAATTCAATGGGTGTATTTTTGAATTTTTACTTAGTCGATGGGACTGACAGATCCTTTACGCCCGTTGCAACAAAGCGAAGGGTTTCTTTAGGCTTTGTGATCGCATCAATTTCTTTCTGCGGGCGCTTTGCATCCTGCAACAGATGTTTTTGTTCTTCGACTGATTCGATGTGTTTTACGTAGCGACCTTGTAAGGCGACTTCTTGACCCACAAGCTCGGTGGGCACAAAAAATCCGTAATCTTTAAATGTGACTCTGACTTGGTCAGTTTGATTTGGATTTTTCACATTCATCCAACAGCCTTTTTTAGGACAAACTTCAGCAACTGTGGTTTTGATGATGATCTCTTTTTCAGTCAGGGTGGCTGGAAGTGTTTGGGCTTCTTTCGCGCTGAATTGAACGACGCCATATTCACCCGTAGCATTCGGTGCCGGGGGTTGCGAAGTTTGAGCTTTCGGTGATTTTGGCGGCATGGACATATCTGCAGCGGCACCGATAGAAAACGTAGCAAGAACGACAAAGATTAAAAGACGAATCATAGAAAGCCTCCGGGTTAGTGAAATCATAAACATAAATTAAATCCCAAGTCCAGGGAAGGGCTGAGCTACTCTCCTTGGCGCTTAAAGCTAAAAATCCTGGCCTATTTCATGCTTTGCAAATCATAAACTTTGTACCATTGGGTTTCCCTTTTTTATTGACTATAAGAAGGGATTCTAACCATCAGGATGTCGGATGGTGTGTCTAAAAATTTGACACTTGTGTGCCAAGAGTGTTCTCGGAAAATGAAAGAGGGTTTAAGTAAACATGAAGAACTATATCTCAAAAATCCTAATTGGCAGACGAGGCTTAATTTTTGAAGAGAATTTGGTTCGAGGATATTGACGGGAGATCTGAAAATGAAATTTAATTTATTGAAATGGGCGCTTAGTTTAAAGGTAGCAATTCTCCTTCTGGCTAGCATAGCTTATGCTCAAGCGTCGCAGAATCAGAGTTTTGTTTTGAATGCATTTGAAATGACTTTTACTGCAGCCCTTGCAAATAGCCCTCAATGTAAGACCATTGTTTCTAGATCAGCACTTGCTGCACAGACACTCAATGTATTGTTGGATGTGAATGCGGAAACATTTTGTGTGAATAAATCTGGAACCAGTCATACTTGGGACGATGGCACTTTTCAAAGATTCGTAGCTCTTCGTGCTCGTGCAAAATACCCACAATGGACGACATCCGTTGTCAGTAACCTTGTAAACTTGCCATCTGTGATTCAATTGTCAAATGCTGACATGAGTCTCTCTTCAGATATGCTTGCGGGAGAAGTTTGCGTCAATATTCTAGAAAGAGGTAAAACCTACGGTGAGTCCTTTGGACTTGTCATGAACTTGGCTACCTCCGCATGCACCAATCCAAACCAAACTGAAATTTCAGCAACAGTGACAGAACAGATGTTTGTCAACTGGGTGGTGATAGGCGTCACCGGGAAGCATATGTTCTGGATTCATCCTCTTGCAGCTCAGGCGATGCACACTGTGTATCAACAAAACCAACAAGCTCAAGGGAATGCTGGGCGACGAACATTGAATGCACGAAGTGGTGAAGCGCGAGAGCTTTTCCAAATGCTTGATGCGTCCCGAACTCTAAAAGGCAAAACTCCAGGGCAATATAGCCAGTTGATCAGTCAAACTTTTATTGAACAGCTCGTCAATGGCCGAAGTCCACGCTCCATTGGCTGTCGCGACCATTCAGTTTATTTGCCCACAGAAAGTCATAATCCACTTGGAAGTGATTATCACTTAGTAAGTTTAAGATGCCTTACTACTGAAGAAAAATATGAAGTGCGCGATTATCGAGGTGCGGGATATCGTGAAATGAACTATCAGTTGCGCAGGAACATGTTGGACGAACGAATGCGGCCAAAAGTCGCCAGACTCACAACAGCTATGAATAAACTGATTCCTATTTGGCAGATCAGCTTTCGTGGTTCTGGATCACGGCAGTTTTTTACAGACTATCAGGCAGGCCAAATCGTCGCGGACCGCGGATTTACCAGTTCAAGTCTTGACAGCAAAGTTGCTTCGTCTTTTGGATCAGCTGTTCAAATCGTGATGATGACGAAGACATGTCCATACATTTCGAATGTCACTGACCATAACTATGGTTCTGGCGAAAATGAAGTTCTCTGTAAGCCAGGAACTTTGTTTGAAGTCTTGCACAGGGAAGAAAAAAACAATCAGATATTTATTGTTTTAGAAGAAGTTGAAAGCCACCCAGAAGACATCATGAATGTGGAATTTTAAAGACATGTTCATCTAAATTGTCACCGAGTAGAGTTGTGGGTATCAGTTCGATATGGTCCCCTGAAAAACATGAATTCTTTGGCCTTTGATTTGCTTTGATAAAAGGAAACGGATGCCACGGAGATCTCAAAATGAAACACTTGGGTTTTGTTAAACAAACAGTTATTTTAAATTTAGTAACTCTTTTGCTGACGGGAACTGTCTCGGGGCAAACCTCTCAAGCCTCCTTCCCGTCGTTAAACCCTGCCGATCTGGTTTTTACGGCGGCAGTTGCAAATGATCCTCGTTGCCAAATGATCGTTACGAAATCAATTCAAGCAGCAGCAACTTTAAATATCATTACAGAAGTCAGCGCCGAATCATTTTGTATAAATAAAGCAAATATGACTCATACTTGGAGTGATTCAACTTTTCAAAGATTTGTAGCTTTGAGAACTCGTGCAAAATATCCACAATGGACTTCGCAAATAATTGCTCAAGTGCCAACGTTCCCTGCTGTCATCGAGATTTCGAATGCAGATTTAAATCTAGATTCCAGTCAAGCTACTGGGCCCTATTGTATGTTTATTTTGCGGAGTTTGATTGGGTTTGGTCCTGATCTGGGTCTTATGATGAATTTGTCATTGAATGAATGTCAAAATAGCCAGGTCACCCTATGCCCCGAACAAATTAATGGCGAGTGGTTGGCATCAAAAGTTACTGCCAAGTTTCCGTCTTGGCTGCACCCGCTAACACCTGCAAAGTATGGATACCGATCTGATACACCAAGCAATGTATGCGCACAATCTGCACAAATTCGTGATCTTGTTCGTATGCTTGATAACGCGCGAACCCTGAAAGGAAAATCTGACGAAGAATACAGTGATTTGCTCAATCAAACCTATATAGAACGATTAATTGAGAGAAGAATTCCTCGAACAATGAGCTGCAGAAATCATTCGGTTTATTTGCCACCGCAAAGACACCAAATTTTACCACAAGAATTTAATATTGTAAGTTTACAATGCTTTACTTCAGCGGAAAGAGATGAAGTCTATTATTATCGAGGTGTAGGATATTCGAATATGAATGCCCAGCTGCGCAGAAATTCTGTGACAGACGGTATGCGGAATAAGGTTTCTATTCTCACAAGTGCTCTGGATAAGCTAAATCCAATTGAAGTCATCAGTTTTCGCGGTTCAAATACACCTCAGTTTTTTGAAAACTATCAAAAGGGAAATATCGTCTCCGATTTAGGATTTATAAGTTCAAGTCTGGATAGCGCGACTGCTGCTGCTTTTGGAAGTGCGGTTCGAATCATCATGCTCACACGGACATGTCCTTATATTACTAATGTTACTTTAACTCCTGACCAGGTTTATGGAAACGGTGAAAACGAAGTATTGTGCAAGCCAGGAACCCAATTTGAAGTTTTACATCGTGAAAATAGAAATAATGTCAATTTTATTATTCTGGAAGAAGTGCCGAGCTCGCAATCTGATAACATGAATGTAGAATTTTAAATTTAAAGCGAAATGAGCTTAAAGAGGAATCAGTATGAAATCACGTTGGAACATCCGCAAACCATCTGCAAAATTCTTGAAGGCCAATCTTCTGTTCGCAACTTGCATTGGTCTTTCAAGTTTACCAGCCTTTGCCCAAAACGCAGGTTCAAATTCCACTTGCCAAGCTTCTCAAAATCTTAATCAAGAAACTGCGTTGACAACAAATTTGGCTCGCCAAATCGAAGCCCCGTACCGAGTCCATTCGGTGCAAAATCAGCCTCGGACGACTACGACGACTCAGATTACCTATTCCTTTACTCAAGAAATTGTCCTTGATCCACAGCAAGCCATTTACTTTGCAATTCCGGCGCATCTTCAGAATCGAACAATCTCGTTTGTTATTTTGGGGCACAGACAAAATCCATCCACCCATATTGGTTGGAATCATCAAAGCAATCGAGATGATGTGCCTGGTTTAATTTCTTTTCAAGCTCATCCAAAAGGTGCACAAGAAAATCATTGGCGATTCTGGGCGGGTTCTTCAAGTGGAAATTTCGGAGCAAAATTCGCCGAACCACGGCCAACTCCTGAAATGGAAAATCTTTATGATTGGATGACCTTGGGTCATCGCTCTATTCTTTCAAATGACCTGTCCCAAACCCCACTTTCAACAGACACCCTCAGACTCGTCAGCGTCGGAACAGACAAAGTTCATATCAAAGAACTGACAATTAAATTTTTACCTGATCAACCCACTTCATTTATTGAAAAGATTTTTACACCTGGAACACAGTTTCATCCAACTGTCGGGCAGAAAGGATCCTTTGGTGGAGGTCAAAGATTCCAAGGTCTGTTCCCACAAGCCTTGGCATTGAACTCGTCAAATCCGGGACATTCTTTTTCCCAAGGGGATCGCTTTGAATTGGTCGGCGGATCGCTTCTGTCGGCTGAGCTCCCAGTCGGAAAACGATTGGTCAGTGTCGAACTCGCAGCAGGTGACTCGCATCCCAATCAAATCACAAATAGTGATGGTGGGTACGGCACTCAAGGTTGGGCTAAATTTTCCATTGGAAAGGGACCTGCCAACGCACAAGAACACCAAATTAAATGGTTTACAAACCGCGAGAATTCACCGCCGGAAGGTCTGCTCTTTGGCAGTCCGGAAGCTTGTGATGCGATGATTCGACAAGGTGAAAGACTTTATATTCGCGCTCAAGATGATGTGTTTTACATTATGGGTTTACGAATTGGGTTGAATTAGAAAAAGGGACTCGTCTTTTTTAACTTCGCTCAAGGCAAACTTAAGGGGGGATATTCTTTTCCGCTCTTTTCCGATGACTCCAAAAACCACTTTGGCCGTTAAAACATCCATTGTTTGTGAGCAAAGAGTGTTGGTGCGATTAAGAATAACGAGATTAGAAGTTCCACAAAAAAACCAAAAGTTTTCCTAACTGTGACTATTTGTCTGATAGTCAAAAAAAGATGAGCAATTTAGTCTCAGACTCATCGTTAAAATCACTTTATGGACTATGCATAAATGGCCTAGCTTTTGCGGCGTTGTATTGATTGAATCATTTCAAGAACGCAACAGATGCAGGGGAATTCGCATGAATATGAAGTTACTTGTTTTCTTTTCTCCTTTTTTTCTTCCAGGAATTCTAACTTTTGGCCAAGCACCAGGGTTGGAACATTCCAATTCGGGCCCAGATCAATTCCGAAAAGAAGGTCAATTGGTCAGTATTCAAATTTCTAAGGGTGATCCCATCCGAATCTTTGTCGTGGGTCGAGAGGAAGCGAAAATTGATCCAGCGACCATGACGCTCGCTGTGCGGATGTTAAAGCCTTATCCGGGAAAAGTTCTCAGCGTTGATAAATTCAATCATTATTTTGTGGTTTCAGATCCCAAAGAATTCCAAAAAGCTCAAGAAATTGAAATTGTAACAAAAATTAAAGACAAAAACGAAACTCTTCGATTTCATTTAAGTCATTCTCTAGATAAAAAATAGAAGGGAGCAAAAATGAAATCCAGCAGCATCAAAACCCTCGTTGTCGGAGTTGATTTTTCTGAATACTCAAGCCTGGTTGTGCGCCAAGCAAAGCAATTAGCAGCTCAAATGAATTTGCCTTTAGTTTACGTTTTTGTTTATGAAGAAATTGATTTGACTCACAAATCCATTCCCTTGGATCGCAATGAAGTAACGCAGATTTACGAAGTCAAAGTCAGATCTCACTATGAACTTGATCCACAACAAAAAGTTCTTGTCCGCTTTGGCAGAGCCGAAAAGGAACTTTTAAAAGTCGCCAGTAAAGAAAAAAATCCATTGATTCTCGTAGGACATCAAAGTGGTCACAGCATCGCTCGATTTTTTCTAGGAAGTGTTGCCGAAAACTTAGCAGTGACTACAACTTTTCCCTTGTGGATTCACCGCGGTGATCAAGTCGTCAGACCTAGAAAAATTTTAATCCCCTCGGATTTAAGTACGCGCTCAGATAAGACAATTCAACAAGTCCGCGGCCTGAAGAAAGCTTTTGAATTTGAGATCGAAATTTATCACGTTTTGAACCAGCCCCTTCCTATCCTGGATTACAAAGTCTGGGCAGCTGTCGAAAAAGCCCTCCAAGAAGCTGACCAGAAAAAAATAGAAAATTTTAAGAAGAAACACCCTTCATTAAAATTAATTAAATCACGCGGTGGCATCGCTGAATCTATCGAAGAGCATTCGAAAAAATTTGATTTAATTGCTTTATCTCCACGGACTAAAACCAAAGCATCTTTCGGCCGTGTCACAGGGAAAATTGTTAGGTCTGGAAGCAGACCTGTGTTAGTTTTACCCTAAGATGAAAACGAGAGAGTCCAATCCATGGTAAAATTGCAGTTTCTCGGTGGCGCAGGAACCGTGACAGGCTCTAAATATTTACTCACAGCTGGTGATAAAAATATTTTAGTTGATTGTGGTCTATTCCAGGGACTCAAAAATTTGCGTCTTCAAAATTGGGATCCATTTCTGTTTCCGCCCTCTGATATTGATGCGATTCTGTTGACCCACGCTCACATTGATCACTCGGGATATATTCCTTTATTAGTGAAAAGCGGATTTCGCGGAAAAATTTATTCCACTGCGGCAACGAAAGATCTTTGCAAAATACTTTTGCCAGATTCAGGACATTTGGCCGAAGAAGAAGCGGCGTTTTTAAACCGACATAAAAAGACAAAACACAAACCGGCTTTACCGCTGTTTACAATTGAAGATGCCGAAGCATCCTTAGTGCAATTTGAAGCAGTTCCCTTCGACCAAGTGATACAAATTTCAAATGAGATTGGTTTTCAATTTAAATACGCGGGTCATATTTTAGGGGCAGCTTCTGTTATTGTTTATTCTGAAAATTTAACCATTGGATTTACTGGGGACATTGGCCGCCCTGAAGATCCAATTTTGTTTGCGCCGAACCCTTTCCCTCAAGTTGATTACCTCGTCACAGAGTCAACTTACGGAAATCGCAAACATGACAAAGTCGATCCTAAAAATGAAATAAAAGAAATGATTTTGGAAATAGTGCAAACTAAGGGAGTCATTATTATTCCTTCATTTGCTGTAGGTCGAGCCCAAGAGCTGATGTTTTACCTTTGGCAATTAAAGCGAGAAAATCAAATTCCAAATATTCCGATGTATTTAAATAGCCCCATGGCAACAAATGTGAATGCGATTTTTTTAAAATACCATGAACTGCATAAACTTTCTGAAACTGAAGCCCAGGAAATTTGTGACGTTGTCACTTATGTTCGCTCTGTGGAAGAATCCAAAGAATTAAACGAGCAAAAAGGTCCAATGTTGATTATTTCTGCGAGTGGAATGATGACTGGCGGACGTGTTCTTCATCACGTTAAACAATTCGGACCCGATGTAAACACAATTATTTTACTTGCAGGTTTTCAAGCGGCAGGAACACGGGGCGAAGCTCTCATGCAAGGTGCAACAGAAATAAAAATCCATGGCGAGTACATTCCGATGAAAGCCAAAGTTCGTCTTCTAGGAAATATTTCAGCCCATGCCGATTACGAGGAAATCATCAACTGGTTTAAAGCATCAAATTTGAAACCCAAAAAAACTTTTATTACCCACGGCGAGGCTTCAGCTGCCGATGCCTTGCGACTGCGTTTAACGGATGCTTTGGGCTGGCAATGCATTATACCCAGCCAGGGACAAACGCTAGAATTAAACCCGTGATGACAGTGTGTCGTAAGCAAGTTCAAAACTGGCAGCCAACCCGCAGGCCCGAGGATAATAAATCCGCTGGCGGACGTGTTTTAATTCTTGCTGGAAGTGAATCGATGCCAGGAGCAGCTATGCTTGCAGCAAAAGCAGCAAGTCGCACAGGGGCAGGGTATGTTTATGTGAGTGAAAAACAAGTTCTTCATTTTCTTCCTGAAGCCATTTTTTGGAATGGCAAAAGTTTAGAAAAATTTGATGCCGTCTTGATTGGCCCAGGCTTGGGAATTTCTAAAAAAACTTCAACGTTAATCGTGCGCTTGAAAAAAAGTCGATTGCCAGTTGTCATCGATGCCGATGCATTGACAGTAGCTGCAGTAAAAAAACTGTATCCCTTTCCAGTAAATTGGATTGCAACGCCCCACGAAGCTGAACTGTCCCGGTTTTTAAATGTTGAACCTGCGCAGATTCGGAAGAAACGTTTGGAGTTTTGCAAGCAAGGTCAAAAATTACTAGGAAGTTCTGTGTTGTTGAAGGGAAAGGGATCTTTGGTGTGCACTTCAAAAAAAACATTCCTCATTCCAAAAGGAAATGTTGCTTTGGCGAAAGGTGGGAGTGGGGACGTCTTAGCCGGAATGATTACGGCTTTGATCGCCCAAGGTCTATCTTCAGAAAAAGCAGCAACCCTCGCATGCTGGATTCATGGAGACATCGCCGATCGGTGGATCAAAGATGGAAAAGACCAACTCAGCCTGACACCTTCTGATTTGCTTGAATCAATTCCTTTTGCAATTTTCAGATTGAGAAAATAATTTAACAAATACGGGGTAAATTCAGCGCCTCTGGCCAATTGATGATTCGCTCGCCTCCAACGGTTGTTTTCAAAATGAGTGGCGTGCGCGACCCTTTCACTGCCTGGCCGACTTGTACTGCAAATTTTCCCAGGGGATGATTTTGAAGACTTGCGACAAGCTGATGCGAGTGA
The DNA here is from genome assembly GCA_046318875.1 of Pseudobdellovibrionaceae bacterium. Classification (GTDB taxonomy): domain Bacteria; phylum Bdellovibrionota; class Bdellovibrionia; order Bdellovibrionales; family Bdellovibrionaceae; genus JBKCTJ01. The sequence goes on from JBKCTJ010000131.1 coordinate 10,795, forward strand.
GATTCTGGAATTGTGACCAGCATCACTCCTTCATTGGCCACTTCCAAAGGATCTATTCCCAGCAAAGACAAACCAGACCTGACAGCGCTTTGAATGGGAAGCTTTGATTCATCCAGTTCAAAGCCAACGTCAAATTGTTTTGCGAGCTCATGCAAGATTCCAGCTAGTCCTCCGCGAGTAACGTCTCGCATGTATGATATGGGAGTGCCTCTTTGAATTTCTGGCTCCAAGAGTGAAAAAAGCGAGGCGCAGTCAGATTCAAACACAGTTTTAAAAGGTAAATTCTGTCGGGCTTGTAAAATAGCTAAGCCGTGGGTTCCCAGATTCCCCGTGAGAACTAAAGCATCGCCATTCTGAATTCCGCGCAAATGAAAGTTGGGATTAATAGGTGATCCAAAAAGAGTGGTGTTGATGATCATTCCGGGTTTTTCACTTGAGGAAATCACCTTTGTATCTCCACAAACAAATTGAGTTTGGTGCTTGGTCAGCTCAAGAGAGATGCTCTTGAGAAGACGGGTAATAATATCAAAAGCAAGATTTTCGCTCAGCACAAAACCCATCGAAGCATATTGAGGTCTGGCTCCACGCGTGAGCAGATCATTGATTCCTCCTGTCACGGACAGCTTTCCGGCATCTCCTCCAGGAAAAATTAAGGGATCAACAACTGTGGTGTCTGTAGTGACCACTAAACTTTTGGATGCCCATGGGATTTCAGCTGCATCATTTGGCGACAGATGATCATTGCCTAAATAAGGTAAAAAGAGTTTACGAATCAGTTCATGGGTGCTTCTTCCCCCAGTGCCATGAGCTCGCGAAATACTCTGATTCACTGCGCGCCACCTTCTTGGTAATAGGCATGGCAAGCGCCTTCGCTTGAAACCATGCAGGCGCCAAGGGGTGAATTTGGTGTGCACGCTTTTGAAAAGAGGCGACAGTCATTGGGTGATTTTTTACCACGCAGGATATCTCCACACTTGCACTGAGGATGTTCGGGGATATCTCGGTATTGAAGTTGGTATTTTTTTTCGGCATTCCATGGATCAAACTCGGGTCGTAAGTTCAAAGCTGAATCTTTTAATTCACCAAGGCCTCTCCATATGAAGGTCGGTCTTAGGTTGAAAACCTGTTGCAAAAGGGATTGGGCCTTTCGATTTCCTTCGGAGCGCAGTGCTCGGATGTATTGATTCCGAACTCCACTGATTTTTTTATTTAACATGTCACAGGCTATATCGATGGATTCTAAAAGATCAGAGGGTTCAAATCCACTGACCACAATGGGGAGATGATAATTTTTTGAAATCGGTGTGTAGGGATCAAGTCCCATAACTAAGGCAACGTGACCCGGACCAATAATAGCCTGTGGTCTTTCCTCAGGCGTCAGCTCTGTCATCACTGCTTCAATGGCTGGTGGAGTCAGAACATGAAGGCACAATATCGAAACGTTTTGAATATTCTGAGCTTGAAGTTTTTTTACTAACAAAGCTGTTGCCGGTGCTGTGGTCTCAAAGCCCACTGCCATAAAAATAAATTCTTGCAGAGGATTTTCTTTAGCCCAAGAAATCAATTCTAGGGGTGAATACAATATTCGTATTGATTTTCCACGCCCCTGAGCTTTGAGCAAAGAATCACCTTTCAGCGTCGGAATCCGCAGCAGATCTCCGTAAGTCGCAATGGTTAATTTTGGATGTTCTTCAAGTAAGTCAATAAGAACTTGAATATGATTGGCGGGCAAAACACAAACAGGGCAGCCAGGGCCATGAATCATTTTTAGATTTTTTGGAAGTATTTTCGGAATTCCTGCAGCGACAAGTGCGTGGGTGTGTCCACCACAAAATTCCATAATTCGAATTTTTGGAAATGTGTCTTCGCCTGCTGTCCCTGAAGTCATGCCTGAAGTCATTTGAGTCGTCCTGATTCGCCAACTTTTCCAAACTCTTCAAATTCTCGATGTGTTTTGAGTACTTCAAGAGCTTCCGCTGATGTCATCAGCGAGAGTGCAATACCGACATGAACAACAACAAAGTCACCAACCTGCGCTTGCGGCACTAGAGAAATATCGACATCAAGTTCCAGTCCATCATAATCCACCAGAGCTTGTTCAGCGTTAATTGCTAAGATTTTGGCTGGTATGGCGAGGCACATGATTGTCTCCTAAAGTTTGTGAAACAGTTTCAAGTGTCAAGGCCAGTTCGGTCAGTCCTTCGCCGGTCTTCACTGAACAAAAAATCACCGGTGCTGAAGGATTCAGTGATCGAATATTTTGTAAGAGCAAGTTCTTATTGAAATCCAAGTGGGGGATCAGATCGCTTTTCGTAATCACAATTAAATTGGCATCATGAAAAAGAACAGGATATTTCAGCGGTTTTTCTTCTCCTTCAGGGGTGGATAAAAGAGCCACTTTGATGGACTCTCCTAAATCAAATACAGCGGGGCAAACCAGATTGCCAACATTTTCAATCACAATCCAATCAAGGGTTGCCAAGGGCAGGTGTTCTACCGCATGGCCAACCCGATGTGCATCCAAGTGGCAAGCCGAGTGAGTGTTGATTTGAAAACTGGTAAGCCCTGCAGCGCTTAGTCGCGAAGAATCAATATCAGTTTCTTGATCGCCAACAATGACTGCAAGTGGATGTTTTTTCGCAAGCCCTGGTAAAATTTTAGCAAGCAATGTGGTCTTACCCGAGCCTGGGGAGCTCATTACATTGAACACGGTCAAATTTTGTTTTTTAAAAAAATGCCGGTTTTGTTCAGCAAACTTTTGGTTTTGCATAAAAAGTGTTTCTTCCACTTTTATTTTTCGAGAGTGATCGTGAAGTTCTTCGTGCTGGTGGAGATGAGAATGCTCATGAGTGTGGGTGTCAGCGTGAAGATGTGGATGTTGCTCGGAAAAAATGGGGTGAGTCGCTGTTAGGCAACCACAGTCTTTACACATCTTGAACCTCCAGGCTCTCAAACTGAAATTCAAATCCGGTTGTCTGCCGAATGTGAAGTTTTGTCTTCGCAAGTTCTGTATCGTGAATCGCTGCCAGATACGCAAACTGAAATGCTTCGCTATCTACGCCAGATTGTTCACCAATGCAGACTTCAATAGCCACGACTCTAACATGGGCCTCGCGTTTGGCA
>JBKCTJ010000132.1:0-4065 GCA_046318875.1 Pseudobdellovibrionaceae bacterium
ATTGTCATCAGTGGTGAGACTGAACCAAAACGAATTGTCGAAATAATGAATGCCGGAATTACACATTTCATTCCAAAACCCGCAAGCATCGAAGAAATTCGCAAATCTGTTTTTGAATCTATAAGAAAAAAGCAAATTCGCAGGGAGTCCATCCTTTCGATTTCCGGAGTAAGTTCACTATTGGTAGGCTCATCATCCCAGGCACTCAGCCTTAAAGCAGATATTTTTCAAGGCGCACAAAGTGGCGCCAAAGATATTTTACTTCAAGGAGAAACTGGAACAGGAAAAGAAGTTGTGGGTCGCGCAATTGCGGAAGCAGCTGATTTAGCGAAACGGTTCATTCCAGTTCACTGCGCTGCTATCAACGACGGCATTGCTGAATCTGAATTATTTGGACATGTAAAGGGAGCTTTCACCGGAGCTGACAAAGACCGGATTGGTGCCTTTGAAGCCGCATGTGGCGGGTTTGTTTTTTTAGATGAAATCGGAGATATGCCCCTTCACCAGCAGGCAAAACTTCTGCGCGTTCTCCAAGAACGCAAAATTCAGAGAGTTGGTTCACTTGAAGAACGCCCGGTTAGCTTTAAAAGCATATCTGCATCACATGTGAATTTAGAAAATGCAGTGGCTGACAAAAAATTTAGGGAAGATTTGTATTATAGAATCGCAAAGTATGTAATTAAAATTCCATCTTTGCGCGAGCGACTCGAGGACATTCCAGAACTTGTGACTTTCTTTTTATCAACTCGGTTGAAGAACCAAATAACTATCACTCCGCAGGCAATAGATTTGTTATTTGCCTATCATTGGCCGGGAAATATCAGACAACTTGAATCTGTTATTGAATCCATGGCATATCGTTGCGACAAGGGGATTATTCGCGAGCGTGACGTTTGCCAAGCTATTCCTGATCTGTCGAAGCTGTTTAGTCCGAAAACAACAGTTTCATTTTTAGGTAAGACCGGAAACGCACTTGTCTCTCAAGAAAAGAAGCGCTTTCAAAAAGCCTTGATCGATGCGAATGGAGATAGAACAAAGGCAGCAAGCCTGCTGAATATTTCAAGGGCTACTTTCTTTAGAAGGGCCAAAGAACTCGGAATCACCGGTAGAGAACGTGTCAATTTATGAATGTGGCACTTTTATTAGTACTTGGAACCACATGTTATTGGGTTATTCACAAAGAAAAATCTAAAAATTAGGGTAGAATACAGCCATGAATCGAAAATTTTGGAATGACGTATATCTTAAGAAATCACCAAACGAAGTAAGCTGGTTTCAGGAAGTCCCCAAAAAGTCTCTTGAGCTGATATCAGAAATAAATCTTTCCCCTGAAGATTCAATTATCGACATTGGCGGAGGCGATTCACGCCTTGTGGATCATTTGTTGGATCACGGTTATAGGAATTTAACTGTACTCGATATTTCCGAAGCAGCTTTAGACAAAGCTAGATCTAGGTTGCACATGCAAAGTGACAAAGTCAAATTTAGCGCCACTGATGTCACGAAATTTGATCCCCAAGAGAGTTACATGCTCTGGCATGAGAGAGCGACCTTTCACTTTCTAACAACCACTCAGGATATTGAAAGGTATCTAGATATAGCAAACCGCGCAGTTGCTCCCGGCGGTTTTCTCATTGTTAGTACTTTTTCTAAATCGGGGCCAGATAAGTGTAGTGGTCTTCCAATTTCTCAATATTCTGATACTGAATTGAAATCCGTTTTTTCAAATTACTTTGATAATATTAAGTGCTTGGAAAGCACACACGAAACACCTTGGGGCACGACCCAGGATTTTGTATTCTGCGGCTTTAAGAAACGAGTGTTTTGATAAATTTCAATTTGCTCATCAAATCTTTTTCTTATTGAGCTCTCCATTTCATTTACTTCGCTAAGGCTTTTTCTATAGCCTGTTTAACTGGGTCATAACCTATATTTGAAAGCATCTCACCGTTCACGAAAAAAGTTGGCGTCATGCGCACGCCCAACTTCGCACCATCAGCTTCATCAATGTCTACTTTTCCGCGGTGCTTTTTAACCAAATAAGTATTATCTAGTTGTTTTTCACTAATACCGATTTCTTTCAAAATAACTGCAATAAGTTCAGGTTTCGGATAACGATGATCGGCCCATTCAGGTTGCCTTTCAAAAAGTTTATCAAGAGCTTCATCAAATTTTCCTAACTCCTTGGCTTCTTCAAGTGCAGAAGCAGCAAGAAGCGAATTTCCATGGAATGGCATATAGCGGATCACTAGACGGACTTTTCCATCGTACTCTTTCAGTAGCGTTTTCATAATTGGATGCATAGCCCTACAGGCTTCACACTCGGGATCTAAGAATTCAACTATTGTTACTTTGGCATCAAGCGAACCTTTTATTGGGCTATGCTCCCGAATTAAAAGACTTGGATCAATACTTGTTTGGACTATTTGAGCTTCCTGTGTTTTTTCAGTTTTTGATAACAAAGCGAAAAGACCAAAAACAACAACAGCAATCACAACAACGGAAATTAAAAAGATCTTATTTTTATTCATATTTTTTTCTCACGATTTCTTAAAATTAGAAAACCCAGCACTACCAAACCAATAAAGCTCATCAAAGACAACAATGGTATTGTAATAAATCCCAAATACTCGACTTGTTTGCTAGTACAAGATATCCCCTGCGTGCAAGGCGTGATGCTGTCAGGAATGATGCCGTAATAGAGCAAGTTATGGTAGATGGCAATACCCAACCCAAGAAATGAAAGTGGTAAAGTGTATTTTAAAAATTGAGAATCCTCGGTCCAAATTGCGGCACCGAAGATTAAGACGAGCGGATACATGCAAATTCTTTGATACCAACACAGAACACAGGGTGGATATCTCAATATTTCGCTAAAGTATAAACTTCCAAAAGTTGCCGATAGTGAGAAAATAAATGAAAAATATAAATTCAATCGACTATTTATCACAACTCGAATCCTTCAAGATCTTCTTTGGTTTTTTTCTTATGTAGTTTCATCGCCGCCAGCGATTCAGTCAAGATTGGCCAGGCCGATTTCAAAAATATGATGGCAATCATCAGACCAACAATGATATCCGGCCATTTTGACTGTGTTATAAAAACAAGACCAGCTGCGACCATGACGCTTACATTTGAAATGATGTCATTTCGAGAACAAATCCACGTCGATTTCATATTCAGATCATCATCTTTATGTCTGGTCAGCAAAATGAGGCAAGTTACATTTGCGATCAAAGCAATCAGTCCAATTGCTCCCATGGTTTGAGCTTCAGGGATCATGGTACTTGAAATTTTGGCGACGGCTTCATAGAGAACACCCAGGCCGAAGAAAACGATAATGATTCCCTTTAAAAGAGCAGCTGTCGATCGCGTGTACTCACTTTTATGGAGCACGTAGAGGCTGAAACCATAAACGATGGCATCTCCCAGCATATCAAGCGAATCAGCCATCAGAGCAGTTGAATTTGCCCACATTCCTACGCCGAATTCCCCAAAAAACATAACTAAGTTAATGGTCATTACAATTTTAAGAACGCTTCCTTGCTTTTGCCTTAATTTGACCAATTCGTCTGATTTGCTTTCACAACAGCTTTTGCTCATATCGCTTTGCTCCTTAAACCATCTAACACCCTGGTGTTACACCAGGGTCAAGTGCTATACTCTCAATTATGAAAATTGGTGAACTTGCGAAAAAAACAGGGCTTACAATTGATGCGATTCGATTTTATGAAAAATCAGGTCTAATAAAATCTCCCCAACGTAGTGCGAGTGGGTATCGAGAATTTAATCCGGACTCCATCGCAGCGGTTGAATTTATTCTTCATTGTCGGTCGCTCGATATCCCGATTGCCGAAATCAAAAAACTACTCAATGTAAGATCCGGAACGGCAAAATCATGCAGAGAAGCGAATGAAGTCATTGACGAGCAACTTACGAGGCTGCGCCTCCGAATCAAAGAATTGAAAATTCTTGAAAAAAATTTAGCCCAGCTGCGATCGGTATGCCACGAGGAACTTGCACCTGAAAAATGTCGTATCATTCAAAGTTTGCAAAGTTCCTAAG
>JBKCTJ010000133.1:0-2941 GCA_046318875.1 Pseudobdellovibrionaceae bacterium
GGTCCAATCTTTGACCTCTTCGGCGTAATAATCCAAATAGTCATGATAATCGACATCGTCTAAAATCGGAACTCCTGCAGAAGATAAACATCGAAGCACACCATGATAAAGATCCATTTCACCATCGTTTCCAACAAGACAAAGTGTGTTCGCCGGTGAATCAAGAAAGGAATCAATCCATTCCACATTTTTTTTATGATAGACTTTATAATGCTCGATAACCCCTTCACACCAAGAGATCACATCTTGAATCGAAGGGATTTCGCCGCCGACCAAAAAACGATTCCGTTCTTCGATGGACAAATTTTTATGTATTCCGCCGGGAACTGCTGAAATACCATGGATTTTTTTTCCCGCCGTCGCCTTGATAATTTCTTGTCCAAATTTACGAATCAGAATTCCACGAGTGGCAAGATCGCGATCAAGGGCCGCAAGCCCAACCACATTTCTGTTCACAGGATCACTTGATACACCTAATAACAAATCCGGGGCTGCAAGATAAAAATAATGAAGAGCATGGGATTGCAATACCTGACCATAATGCATGAGACGCCGCATTTTTTGAGCGGTGACCGGAAGAGTGGCATCCTTCATTCCAACAATTTCATCAATTGCTTTTGCAGCACATAAATGATGGCTCACAGGACAAATTCCACAGAGTCGCTGAACCAAAACGGGAGCTTCCCAATAAGGTCTGCCTTGGACAAAACGTTCAAAGCCCCTAAACTCGACAATATGAAGTCGTGCATCCTGAACAATATTGTTCACATCAATATTGAGAGTCACTCGGCCATGACCTTCGACCCGCGTCACTGGATCAATAATTATTTTTCTTGTCTCAGTCATAGCGAATGAACTCCTTGCCAAGAGCTTCACCCTTGCCGAAAAGAATTGACGTTAACGCTTTCCATATGGCCTCGGCCGAAGGCGCGCACCCGGGAATATAGTAATCTATTTTGACGATTTCATGACAGGGATACACGCGGTCCAAAATTTTCGGTAAATCCACATGATGGGGAATCAAACGTTTTCCGGGAACCGATGTCGGCACATTCAAATAAGCTTCTTCAAGACATTCTCGCAGAGGAATATCATTGCGTAAAGCCGGTAACCCACCCATGATCGCACATTCACCAAGGGAGACTAAAATATCGCAATGATCCCGAAATGATTTCAGAACATGGACATTTTCATCGTTACAAACGCCACCTTCGATCAGTCCAATATCGACTCGCTGTGAGATGGTTTTAATGTCCGTCAGCGGTGATCGATCGAACTGAACAACTTCGACTAAATCTAACAATTTTAAATCAATATCCAGCAATGACATATGACATCCAAAACAACCTGCCAAAGAAGTTGTAGCAATTATCTTTTTTTTAGCAAAGGGTGGCGCCGTCATTTCGTCTCCTCTTTATTGAAATCATTCAAATCTGAGGTTCGACCTGAGGTTTGATCTGATGTTCGATCATAGGTTCGAGTTCCAAGAGGACGATCAAAACCCTGACCCTTAAAAATAATTGCTCCAACTGGACAAAGGCTCACAGCTTCATGACACTTGTGTTCAGTCAATTTTGCTTCCAGATCAAGATCCATCATGACCTGTGTTTCATGCCCTTTGCCGATAAAACTAAATACTTTTTGATTATCATCATTGACAAACAGATCTGTGCACCGCTTGCAATGGATGCATCTATTTCGCTCAAGGAGCAAATTTTTTCCACGATAATCCAGGTCATAATGTGAAAAGCGATATGGAAAGCGTGAATGAGTCATCCCCATATTATAAGCCGCTCCCTGCAACTCACAGTCGCCCGACTTTTCACAGCCAGGACAAAAATGGTTTCCCTCGGAAAAAAGCATTTCAACCAGACCCGCGCGAAGGTCTCTTAATTCCGCGGTTTCCACTTCGATCATCATTCCTGGCTCAGTAACCCGTGTGCAGGCAGCCCCTTCTCGGCCATTGATCTTCACCGTGCACACGCGGCATGTTCCCAAACAAGTTTCAATTTCAGGTGACCAACACAAAGTTGGCACAGCGACACCGCAGCCGCGGAGAGCGCTCACTAGATTTACACCAAAGGTGACTTCCACTTGTTTCTGATCGATCGTTATAAATATCTTTTTATCTTCATTCATTTCTTTCCACTTTCTGAAACCAAATCCTGAACAGTCTGATCATAGTCAGCCGTAGCCTTTGCCAGATCAAAAAAATTATATTTTTCATTGAGATTTAAATCCAATCCCGACTGATATAAGTCTGGAAAAGCTTTTAATGACGAAGTTAAAACATTTGGTGAAGTCGCACCTAAACCACAGCGAGAAGTTTTTGAAATGATATTTGACCATTGTTTTAGTTTTTCAATATCTTCTTTTTGTCCATGACCTAAACTAAATTTAAGAAGCAAATCCCTCAAAATGACATTGCCTGCTCTGCAGGGTGTGCAATTACCACAGGATTCAGCAACAAAAAAATTCATAAAATTCAGTAGAATTTTAAATTGATTCCGCTTTTTAGAAAAAACCATCAATGATCCACCCGTCGGCAAATCTTCAAAAGAAATTTTTCTATGCACTTCGTCGAGTGATATACAAATTCCGCTGGGCCCACCCACTTGGATGAATGCGGGATCTTGCGCCTGGGAAAGTGACAGCACTTCAGCCACTGAAATGCCCCATGGCACTTCAAAAATTCCTGGCTGACTGACATCACCTGAGACACTCAGGAGTCTGACACCAGGCGATTGAGGTGTTCCATGAGAACAAAATTCATCCGCTGTTTTTCGCAGGATTTCGGCTGCTAAAACAAAACTCTCAACGTTATTGACCACGGTTGGACAACCCAAATACCCTTTTTCAACCGGAAAGGGAGGTTTGATTCGCGGTTCGCCGCGCTTTCCTTCTAACGATTCCAGCAAAGCCGATTCTTCACCGCAAACAT
>JBKCTJ010000134.1:0-24384 GCA_046318875.1 Pseudobdellovibrionaceae bacterium
TTCGTATTCCGAAGGAACTTCGATAACTTCACTGAGTGGCTGTAATTTATAAGAATCTGAAGAGCCAGAAACCGAACCATCAGCATGCATTTCAGTTTGATTCTGTGCTCGGCTCTTTTGCCACAGCATGATTTTTTTGACGCCTTCATCAAAGCCTTCAAAATTTGAATGCATGCTTTCCAAGCCGTACAAGCGAGAAGTCACCTTATTCAATTCATCTTTAAACAAATCGATTTCAGTTTTCTTAATGTGAACTTGTTCAGTCAGAATTTTTTTATTCGCTTCGAAAGAATCGACGTCGCTAGCCAAATCCAGCTGCATTTGTCGTTCTTTATCAAAATCCAAAGTGATTTTTTTTCTGCGACTTTCGAATTCGATGGTTTTAAGGCTCAATTCTTCATGAACCGTGCGCTCTTCATCAATTTTTTCAGATTGTTGAGTGATCATATTTTCCAGAGAAGACACTTTGGCTTCCACAGTGGAAATACTTTGGGACAAAGCAAATAATGATCTTCGCTCTGCCGTTAATTCTTGATCCACATCTTGAATCTTCGTGGATGATTCTAAGTAGATGGTATTTTTTTCTTCAAAGGACTGTTTCAATTCCGCTGCGTTGAATTGTACATCATTCATTTGCTGACTTAATTGAGCATGATCTTTTTCCAGAAGTTCAAGTCGCGCCCGCTGTTCTGATATCAAGGATCCCGTCATTTGTTCATTTTTGCGAGCCGTTTCGATTTCAAATTTTAATTGTTGAATTTCCAGCTCGCCTCGTTGAATCAGCGTTTGCTTATCAAAATAATTTTGTTGATCAACTTCCAAACTTTTTTCTTGTTCTAAAAGTTTTAATTTCAGTTCTTCAAATTCAGCTTGCAAAGTTGAGACTTGGGAACCACTTTCGACTTCGACAGATTGGCATTCGTCAAAAATTCTTTGAGCTTCTTCAGCTCCCTTGCGAAGATCTGCAAATTGTCTGGAATTAATCCACAAATCCAATTCTTCGATTTGAATTTTAACAGTGCGATAGCGTTCTGCTTTTTGCGCTTGTCTTTGAAGTGAATCAATTTGGCGTTTTAATTCGCCGATGATGTCTTGTAATCGAACTAAATTTTGATCGGTATTCTGTAGTTTTCGCTGAGATTCTTTCTTACGCGCTTTAAACTTAGTAATCCCTGCCGCTTCTTCAATGAGATGTCTGCGGTCTTCAGGTTTAGCGGTAATAATTTTTCCAATCATCCCTTGCTGGATAATTGAAAATCCTTTGGAACCGGCTCCCGTGTCCATAAAAATTTCTTGAACGTCTTTTAACCTGGCTGCTTCTTTGTTGATGAGATATTCACCTTCGCCATTGCGAAGCAAACGCCTGGTCACCATGATTTCAGAAAATTTCAAATATTTGGCAGGAAATGGTCCGCCGTCATTTTCAAGGGTCAACGACACTTCACACATTCCCAAGGGAGCATAGCCGTCAGCACCCGCGAAGATGACATCAGTCATTGTGGATCCGCGAAGATCTTTCGCAGACATTTCGCCCATGACCCAAACCAAGGCATCAACGATATTGGATTTTCCGCAACCATTTGGTCCCACGATACCCGTAATACCAGCATCGAACTGAATAACTGTTCTGTCTTTGAACGATTTAAAGCCAACAAGCTCAATTTTTTTAATTCTCAATTTGCATTCCCCCGAGCAGACAAAAAATAACTATTCCCTAGTGAGTCGTGGTTTTATTTCCAGAAATCGCAGCACGAGCTGCAGCAAGTCTGGCAATAGGCACGCGAAACGGCGAACAAGAGACGTAATCAAGCCCAACTTGATGGAAAAATTCGATGGACTCAGGGTCTCCGCCGTGTTCACCACAAACACCGGTTTTCAAGCTTGGCCGACAGCGCCGACCCATGTCAACAGCAAGCTTCACCAAATATCCAACTCCTTCGCGGTCTATGCTGACAAAAGGATCTTTCGGTAGAATGCCGTTAGAAACATAGCTGCCTAAAAATTTTCCAGAATCATCTCTCGACAATCCTAGGGTTGTTTGAGTCAAATCGTTTGTGCCAAAGCTAAAAAAGTCAGCATGTTCTGCAATTTTTTCTGCCGTGACAGCCGCTCTGGGCAATTCAATCATGGTGCCCACCAAGTAATCAAATTGAACGGATTTTTCTTTTTGCACTTTTTCAACGGTGCTGATGGTGAGGGCCCGCAGTTGTTCGATTTCTTTTTCCATTCCAACCAATGGAATCATGATTTCAGGAATTAGTTTTTTTCCTGAGGAATTTTTTCCAGATTGAATCATCAAACATGAAGCTTCAGCAATAGCGCGGACTTGCATTTCATAAATTTCAGGAAATGTGACAGCAAGTCTGCATCCACGATGGCCAAGCATCGGATTAAATTCGTGAAGAGATTTTACTTTCATTCGCAATCGGTCATAGTCATAACCAATTCTTATTGAGAGCGCTTTTGTCTCTTCATCATCATGAGGTAAAAACTCGTGCAATGGTGGATCGAGTAAGCGAATCGTGACAGGTAGGCCTTCCATAATTTGGAAGAGCTGTAAAAAGTCTTCTCTCTGCATGGGCAAAAGCTTTGTTAAAGCTTTTTCGCGTTCAAATTTATTTTCAGCTAAAATCATTTCTCTCACTGCATCGATGCGGTCTGCACCAAAAAACATATGTTCAGTTCTGCAAAGCCCAATGCCTTCGGCACCGAATTCCCGGGCCATTTTTGCATCCCGCGGTGTATCTGCATTGGTGCGTACTTTGAGTTTTCGATATTGATCAGCAATTTTCATAATGCGTTCAAAATATAAATCTAGTTGTGGTGGGATAGTTTTCACTTCCCCTTGAAACACTTCACCTGTTCCGCCATCGAGGGTTATGATGTCACCTTTTTTGAAAATATATCCCTTAGCTCGCATTGTTTCGCTGCGATAATCAACGTCCACTTCAGAGCAACCGGCAACGCAACATTTTCCCATACCTCGCGCGACAACAGCCGCATGTGATGTCATTCCACCCCGAGTCGTTAGAATTCCCTGTGCTGCAATCATGCCCGCAATATCTTCAGGCGAGGTTTCTACGCGAACTAAAATGACCTTTTCGCCCTTTTCTTTCCATTCAACAGCTTCTTCACTTGAGAAAACAATTTTTCCACAAACGCCACCCGGGCTCGCAGGGAGGCCCTTTGCTAAAAGGGTTTTACTCGCGTTGGGATCTAAAGTTGGATGGAGCAACTGATCCAATGAGCTTGGTTCAAGCCGCAAAAGCGCCATTTCGTTTGTAATTAATTTTTCATCTAACATGTCACAAGCAATTTTTAATGCGGCTTTGGCAGTGCGCTTTCCATTTCTGGTTTGAAGCATCCAAAGCACGCCGCGCTCGATAGTGAATTCGATGTCTTGCATGTCTTTGTAATGGATTTCTAACTTTTTATAATTTTCTACTAACTGTACAAAGGCCTTGGGCATCAGTTCTTCAAGGGATTTTAATCCCATTTTGTCTGCTGCAATTTTTGTAATCGGTTGCGGAGTTCGAATTCCTGCAACGACATCTTCCCCTTGGGCATTAACTAAAAATTCACCGTAAAAAACTTTTTCCCCAGTGGACGGGTCCCTTGTGAATGCAACACCTGTTGCAGAATCATCACCCATATTTCCAAAGACCATGGATTGAATATTGATCGCTGTGCCCCAGCTTGCCGGGATGTCATGAAGTTCCCGGTAAGTGATTGCTCGAGGTGTGTTCCAAGATCTAAAAACAGCAGAAATTGCACCCCATAATTGGTCCCAAGGTGACGCCGGAAAAGCTTGCCCTGTGGATGAGTGAACAAGTTCTTTGAATTTTTTCACGAGGACCTTCAAATCATCGACAGTCAATTCAGTATCAAGTTTATATTTTTTTTCGTCTTTTAAATCCTCGAGAGTGACTTCCAACATGGAAGAATTCATTCCCATAACGACGTCGGAATACATTTGAATAAAACGTCGGTAAGAATCCCAAGCAAACCGTGGATTCTGAGAAGCTTTCGCTAAACCTTCTACTGTTTGATCGTTTAATCCCAAATTTAAAATCGTATCCATCATGCCTGGCATGGATGCCCTGGCACCGGAACGAACACTAAACAGCAAGGGTTGGGTGACATCACCAAATTTCTTGTCCAGGATTTTTTCAACTTTTGCCACGGACTGCTCAACAACAGGTTTCACCCATGCTGGAAGTGCTCCGCCAGCAGTTTCATAAAAATGTGTGCAGACTTCAGTGGAAATCGTAAATCCCGGTGGAACTGGTAATCCCAAGGACGTCATTTCCGCAAGATTGGCTCCTTTGCCCCCAAGAATGTTTTTCATTCCAGCATTTCCATCAGTTTCATTTGCCGAAAAGAAATAAACAAACTTTTCAGGTTGCTTTGCTTTGATGCTCTTTGTGGAACTGTCAGTTGTTGGATTCATTATTTCCCTCGTCGTTTAATAAACAGTTTCTATTGAAAAATCACAATTGCCAAATTGGCTCAAAAAAACGGGTTCTTTGGGCTTTTCTTTGGTTTCTGCTTGTGAGCCTATCGCAGTTTTATATTTTTTCAGAGCGAAGCTTCGATTCAAAACAGCTGCAACATCGGTTTTCCTATCAGAATGAAAATCTTCTTTCAGTTCTTGTTGAATTTTCCAGTTTGCGGGTAAATCTTGAAGCTTTGTGCTTTTACTCAATGTGTCTTTGAGATCAGCGTGAGCGCACTTAGAATTGATTTCAGGATTTTCTTCAGAGGCTAAGGCAAAGTGCTGTGAAACCAAGATGAAAGCCGCAATGAAAAGTATCATAATTTGCATAGCGTAGGATCATTATTTTGAGGTTCCATTTTGTCAATGAGCATCTCTGTTCAAACAAAGACTTTGAAGTTCCCAGGAGCTGCCTTATTCTGTTGCTTCATTGGGGTAATTTCTTTAGCATTTCATCTGCAACTCTTTGAGTCAGTTGCGCCAACCATTTTTAATGAACAATGGAGTTGTAGATGATCTTAACCACAATTGACGAAGTCCCAGGAAAAAGAGTGATTGAACATTACGGGCTAGTGACAGGAAGCACGGTCAGATCAAAACATTTCGGAACTGATATTTTGGCGGGATTTAAAAATATTATTGGCGGCGAGTTAAAGGGCTATACCGAATTGATGGAACAGACCCGGGACGAAGCTGTGAAACGTATGATGCAACAGGCCCAGGCCAAAGGAGCTGATGCCGTCATAGGCATTCGTTTTTCCACGAGTGACGTAGCCCCTGGCGCGGCGGAAGTTTTCGCTTACGGCACAGCTGTGAAGCTTGTGCCTGCGGCACAATTGTAAAGCTTGTGCCTGCGGCACAATTGAAAGTTGGTTTAAAAATGGAATTTCTTTTTCAGATCGGTGTCATCGTTGGTTTAATGGGAGTCGGCTTGTTTTTCGGTCGACAGCGGGAGAAAAAACATTTTCTAGATTTACAAATCCGAGAAAAGCAATTGCTGCATCTTCCATTGCGCGCCGAAGCTTCCACTGCAATGGAATATTCAGAAGCCATGATGGTGATGGGATCCGTTGTGATTGCCAATGACTATTTTAAATCTACAGTGGCCAGTCTTAAAAATATTTTTGGTGGCAGATTATCCAGTTACGAGTCCTTGATGGACCGCGCTCGTCGAGAAGCTCAGCTGCGAGCAAAATTGAAAGCGGCACAGTGGGGTGCTAAGGAAATTCTGCATTTCAGATTTGAAATGTCGAGTTTAGATAAGCTTGGAATCGAGATCTTTGCAGTGGGCACTGCTGTTAAATAAAAATCAAAACTGAAATGGCACAAGATTTATGAACTACGTACCAAAAGACGATGTCGAAAATCCAAATGTGTCAAAAGAAGATGGGCTGAAGTCATTTCTAACTTTGGCGTCTGCAACTTTGTTTGTATGTGCCATTCTATTTTTCTCGGCTGCATGGCTTGGAGAAAAACTGATCCTCCTGATCTCGCCGCAGCAAGAAATTTCAAGCTTTGCCAAGTGGAGTAGTAAGTTTGGAACGCCTTGGCCTGAAGGCGAAAAAGTATTATCTAAAATTTTTGGAGAAAATGCCAAACAATACAATTTGATTGTTTTAAAAGAGGAATCGCCGAACGCCTTTGCTTTTCCGGGCCGCGTCTTGGGTGTGACGTGTGGATTGTTGAACGGAATGAAATCCGAAAACGGTTTGGCCTTTGTCATGGGCCATGAATTGGGTCACTTTCATCACCAAGATCATTTAAAAGGAGTAGGCAGAGCCTTGGGCTTAGGAATTGGAATGATGTTTCTTGGAATATCCGCGGGTGAAGGCGCAATGATACAACTGGGGCAAGATGTCATGGCAAGATCCTTTAACCGGGGACAAGAATCAGCAGCTGACGCTTTTTCAGTGGCGCTTCTTAAAAAAACTTATGGTGGAGTCCAAGGGGCAACAGAATTTTTTGATCTGATTCAGAGCCAGCCGGAATCAGCCTTGAGGGGAAGTGAGCGTTGGGAAAATTTACTTTCGACTCATCCCCATCCTGAAACCAGAATCAAATTGATTCAAAGTCACAATTCTCAGAATCAGATAGAATCAGAAGAAGTCATCCCGCTTTCTTCGGAAGTGAGGCAAGTGTGTCTGGAAAAATGACCTCAAAAGCTAGTCTATTGAAAATGGCTCTGGTGGCTACTGGTAGCTTGATAATATCCTCATGCAATAAGTTGGATTTGATTTATTCATGGTCAGAAAATTATTTGGTTTACGAGTTGGATCATTATTTTGATCTGACAAACAGCCAAGAAAAAAAGATTAAAAAGGAATTCAAAGCAAAATTAAATTTGTTTTTGATCGAAAACGATCAAAAAATTATGAAATACATCAACGACTATCAGCAAATGATCGTGATCAGTGAATTTGATCAGCTGAAAGAGTTTTCAGAAATGCACAGGTCGTGGTTTAACGAGTTTGCCGTCGCGATGCTTCCATTAATTTTGGAAGTTTCAAGTGAACTGACCGAGGACCAAGTGATGGAATTCAAAGAGAAGTTTCAGAAAAAATTAGAGAAAGATTCAAAAAAAGATAAGATCAAGCAAGTTCAATCAAGGCTCAAACGGTGGATGGAATTGATAGGCCTTAAGCCTGATGTCGAGCAGAAAAAAATAGTGGATGTTTTTGCAGAAAAAAAATCTTTGCCAAGTGAGCTTCAAAGAGAAAATACCCAGAAAAATTTTGATCGATTTTTAGCTGTGTACAAAGATGAAGTCCAAAGAAAATTATTTTTAGAACAGCTTTTTACCAAGCTAGAATTTGCCCGCAATGCTGAATACAGTGAAGCACTAAAATCATATATTCATGGCCAAATCGAAGTCCAAAAGGCAATCCTCAAAACTTTGTCAGAAAAACAAAAAACTGAAATCATTGCCCATTTAAAAAAACATGAAACAGAAATGCGCAAACTGCTCGTTCGAGTAAAAAAAGAAACTGTGAATAATTAAAAATGCCTGCATTGGTCCTTGTAAGTTCAGTGATTTTCTACCGTTATTCTGGATTGAGACTGTTTCTTCGTTTTTAATTTGGATGTCTATCGAAGTGCACATTTCCTTCGTGAATTTCAAGGCTGAGCCAGCAGCTTTAAGCCCACAAAACTGACCACTCCGAAAAACTAAGCCCCTTCAGCCTGAGTTTCCTATAAGAAATATGCCCCAAAGCCTCCAATTCATACAATTGCAAATAATCCCGCACGATCCCATAAGCCATTGGGGACTTAAGATTGGACCTCAGAAAATATCCGATTGCTATTCGGAAAAAAGCTGTTAAAATCCTAGTACAACTAGGAAATTATCTTGTTTAAACGAATGTATTCGATTTTGGGCAATTCTTGTCTTATTTTGGGACCGCGCGGGGTCGGTAAGAGTACGTTTGTGCTTGAGCAAGTGCAACCGGCTTTGATCATTGATTTACTTAAAGCCAAAACTTTCCGAGAACTTCAAATGAATCCTTCCCTGTTGGAAGATCAAACTGCTCATTTAAAAAAAAATGAAACTGTGTTTATCGATGAAATTCAAAAAATTCCATCGCTCTTGGATGAAGTTCATCGTTTGATTGAAACCAAAAAGATCCATTTTATTATGACTGGTTCAAGCGCTCGAAAGCTTCGTCAGAGTGGCACGAACTTACTTGCCGGACGTGCATTGGGATTGAAAATGTTTCCGTTAACTTTAAAGGAGTTAAATGGAACACAGGACATTTTGGATGTCTTGAAGTTTGGAACACTCCCAACAACAATTAATCAAAGAGATATCGCGGATGAATACTTGGCAAGTTATGTTGATTTGTATCTAAAGGAAGAGGTCTTCCAAGAAAGTTTAACTCGAAATTTAGAAGCCTTTTCGCACTTTATTGAAATAGCTGGGCAGTACCATGGTCAGCTTATTAATTTTGAAAATATTGGCAGAGAAATCGCAATCAGCGGAGATACAATCAAATCATGGTTTCAAATTTTAATAGACACTTTGGTTGGGCGCAAAGTAGAAGCTTATCCCACTCTGATTTTTCCAAAACAAATGCGCCATTCGAAATTTTATTTTTTTGATTCGGGAATAGCATGGGCAGCAACAGGGCAGAGTTTTAAGGAAATTCCTACCGAGTACAAAGGTTTTCAATTTGAATCATTGATATTGAATGAAGTTTTAACTTACTTGGAAGTCTCTCGAAAAAAATATCGAATATTTCACTTTTCAGTCTCACAAAAAGGAGATGTCGATTTTCTGATTCAAAGGAAAAAGAAAAGTTTCAATTCGGCAGAGGAGCTGATTTCTTTGGAGGTTAAGGCCAGTCGCTTATGGAAAAATGGCTCTGAAAAATTAAGTATGGAATTGAAGTCAGCTTTACCAAAAACCATCGCTAGATCCTTAGCAGTGTATCTGGGGCAGCAAAGGCTGACAAAAGGGAGTCTCGAAATTTTTCCAATTCAAGAGTTTGTAGAATCCCTATGGTCAGGAGAGCTGATATAGCATTTCCTTTGCAAAAATTTACCGCAAAACCAAAAACTAGAGCAGAAATTCCAGTTCTGCATTTGACAGATGCTGAAAGAAAAGCGACTAAATAAGGACCAAAAAAAGAGGTTATCATGTTGCCATCTGTTCCAGCACAATCATCGGATTTATCTCAAGGTCTTCAGCATGAGGGTATGCTCGCATGGGTCAATCAAATGGCTCAAATTTTAAAGCCTGATGCCATTCACTGGTGTGATGGTTCTGAAGCAGAAAATCAGCAATTGCTGGATCTGATGATGGCGAAGGGGACTCTGAAAAAACTCAATCCGGAAAAACGACCGAATTCTTACTTGGCTTGGTCAGACCCTTCTGATGTGGCTCGTGTTGAAGACCGCACGTTTATTTGTTCAGAAACTCCCGAAAGTGCTGGTCCTACAAACAACTGGATGGCGCCAAGTGAAATGCGGCGTCGCCTGGATCCTTTATTTGAAGGATGTATGACTGGTCGAACGATGTATGTCATTCCGTTTTGCATGGGTCCTTTGGGATCACCATTGGCTCAGTTTGGTGTGGAGTTATCTGACTCTCCTTATGTCGTCGTGAATATGAAAGTGATGACTCGAATGGGTCAAGCGGCTTTGATGGCCATGGCTTCTCAGCCTGAAAAATCCTTTGTTAAAGCTGTGCATTCTGTTGGAATGCCTTTGTCGCCAGGACAGGCGGATGTGAAGTGGCCTTGTAACCAAAATGAAAAATACATTGCGCATTTTCCTGAAGATCTTGAGATTTGGTCTTTCGGATCTGGCTACGGTGGAAATGCCTTACTTGGAAAAAAATGTTATGCACTTCGAATTGCCTCAACTATGGGGCGAGAAGAAGGATGGTTGGCAGAGCACATGTTGGTTTTAGGTGTTGAAAATCCAGCAGGTCAGAAAAAATTTGTAGGTGCTGCTTTTCCTAGTGCTTGCGGAAAAACCAATTTTGCCATGTTGATTCCGCCAAAGGGTTTGAATGGCTGGAAAGTCACTACCATTGGCGATGATATTGCTTGGATTAAACCCGATTTAGACGGAGTCTTGCGAGCAATCAATCCTGAAGCAGGGTTTTTCGGAGTTGCTCCTGGCACTTCCTTGAGAACCAATGCCAATGCTTTAAAAACTATTTCCAAAAATACGATTTTTACAAATGTAGCTCTGACCCCAGATGGAGACGTTTGGTGGGAAGGAATGACTGAAGAGATTCCCGCAAAATTGACTGATTGGCAGGGTCAAGAGTGGACGCCAGGATGTGGAAGATTGGCTGCCCATGCCAATGCACGATTTACAGTTTCTGCAGCTCAATGTCCTTCCATTGATCCCGCGTGGGAAAGTGCTCAGGGTGTTCCACTTGCTGCAATGATTTTTGGTGGCCGCCGTGCGGATACGGTTCCTTTGGTTTTTGAAACTGAAAGTTGGGAATCTGGTGTTTACTGGGCTGCGACCATCGGTTCAGAAACGACGGCAGCTGCAACTGGCGCCGTTGGTGTGGTTCGGCGTGATCCAATGGCTATGTTGCCTTTCTGTGGCTACAATATGGGAAGTTATTTTAAACATTGGTTAAGCATGACTAAACGAACATCTGTTTTGCCACGAATTTTTGTTGTGAATTGGTTTCGTAAAGATGCTGATGGAAAATTTATTTGGCCTGGCTACAGTCAGAATATGCGAGTTTTAAAATGGATTTTTGACCGAATGGATGGGAAAGCAACGGGCAATAAAAACGCCTTAGGTCTGTCACCTGAATATTCAGATTTGGATTGGGCAGAACTTGATTATCCAAAAGAAAAATTCACTGCAGCAATGAGTTTGGATCAGCAAAAGTGGGTCGAGGAAATGAATTCCCATAAAGAATTTTTCTTAAAATTCAAATCTGAGTTGCCATTGGAGTTCATTAATCATCAAGAGAAAATGACGATGCGATTTCATCCCATGAACAAAGCAGGCGACGAAATGAGTGCTCGTTAAATCGATGTTCAATTCTAGGAGCAAAAAAATTTGCTCCAGTGGATTAGAATTCTTTTAACTTTGCAGCTAAGTAGCTCGGCAATTGTGACATCGAAACACGCTCTTGCTTCATTGTATCGCGATGTCGAATGGTCACCGCTTGATCCGTCAAAGTATCAAAATCAACTGTGATGCAAAACGGCGTTCCGATTTCATCTTGGCGTCGGTAGCGTTTTCCAATGGAAGCTGTTTCATCGTAAATGACATCAAAATCCAAAGCCAGTTCATCACGTAACTTTCCAGCGACTGAAGATAATTCTTCTTTTTTACTTAGGGGCAAAATCGCAGCCTTCATTGGGGCGATATCTGGATGAAATCCCAAAACAACTCGGACATCGTCTTGTCCTTCGATGACAACTCCGTCATCATTGGTTTTTGGAGTGAGCTCTTCACGGTAAGCATCGCACATAAATGCTAAAAAGAGCCTGTCACAGCCCACGGCTGTTTCAATGACATAAGGAATGTATTTTTCTTTATTCGCTTCATCAAAATATTCTAAAGACTTTCCACTAAACTTGGAATGTTGAGTTAAATCAAAATTTGACCTGTTGTGAATTCCTTCAAGTTCTGAAAAGCCCATTGGAAATTTGTAGTGAATGTCTTCGGCAGCTTTTGCATAGTGCGCCAATTCATCAGGTCCATGGGGATGAAATTTTAAATTTTCTTTGTTAATTCCGTATTTCAGATAGAAATTCCAGCGAGTTTCTTTCCACTCATCAAAAAATTTCTCATCCGTTCCGGGCTTCACAAAATATTGCATTTCCATTTGTTCAAATTCGCGCGTTCGGAAAATAAAATTTCCCGGAGTGATTTCGTTGCGAAAAGATTTTCCAATTTGTGCAATACCAAACGGGACTTTGTAGCGGCTGGATTGTTGGCAGTTGCCAAAATTGACAAAAATACCCTGGGCTGTTTCTGGTCGCAAATAAACAATGCTTCCAGCATCTTCCACTGGACCCATGGTTGTCTTAAACATTAAATTGAATTGTCGAGGCTCTGATAAATTTTTGGAACCGCAGTTTGGGCATTTTTGATGTTGTAAATAAGATTCTGTATTGTCTGCCCGAAATCGAGTTTTACAGTCTTTGCAATCCACTAAAGGATCAGAAAATCCGTCGACGTGTCCTGAAGCTTTCCAAACCGTGGGATGCATGAGGATCGCAGCATCAAGGCCCACAATGTCTCGTCTTCGTGTCATGGCTTTCCACCAAGCCATTTTCACATTGTATTTCATGACAGATCCAAGTGGCCCGTAATCCCAGCATGACCCTAGACCTCCGTAAACTTCGGAGCTTTGAAAAACAAAGCCCCGTCTTTTGGAAAGACTAACGAGGGTGCTGAGGTCTGTAAGTCGCTTAAATTGCGAGACTGGTGTGGTCGCCATTTTGGTTTCCTTTGATTGGGAGTGTGCTGAGCATCTTATCTTTCAACAACATAGGCTGCTTTGACAAGGCCAATGTCGTTTGATCATGTGAAACATAATATTTCCAGGTTTTTTAGACTGAGAAAAAGGAGTTGAGTTTGTAGCGGGAAGAATCGAGCATAAAAAGATGAAGTCTTTTTTTCCTACTTTGATCATTGGCGCAGTCATGATGGCATTTTTCTGGCAATCTTTTAAAGACGTTAAAAACCTTGAAGGCCTCAGTGCTAAACAAATTGAATTTGGAGTAAACTCAGTCCAAGCGCAAAAAACACCGGAAGCTATTCAGCCTTTGTTAACTCCGACTCAAGTCAAAATGAAAGAAGAAGAAGTGCGCAAACAAATGCTGCAAATTTCGAAAGAGCTCGGGGTAACATGCGCCTACTGCCACAACGTTCAAAATTGGAAAGACAACCAAAAAATCCAATGGAAAATTTCCGCAGAACACATGAAATTGGTGGAAGCCATCCGCCCCTACACAATGAACGGCAAAGAAAAAATCTCAGAAGTCGGCTGCTACCTCTGCCATCGTGGTGAGGCTAAATACAAATGGCGCTAGCCATTTGTGAGACAGGTCAAATGGCGCCAGCTTCAGTGTGCCGACAAAAAATCTTTCACAAATTCGCTTTTTGGATTTGATTGTAATTCTTGAAAAGTTCCGATTTGTTCGATCACCCCGTGATTCATGACTACGATGCGATCACTCATGGTTTCGGCTTCTTTTTGGTCGTGGGTGACATAGACGGCGGTTAATGAAAAATCTTTTTGTAATTTTCGAATATCGCGACGCATTTTTTCCCGCAACTTTGTATCTAAATTGGAAAGGGGTTCATCCAATAATAAAACCCGGGGTTTCATCACAAGTCCTCTTGCGAGGGCGACTCTTTGTTGTTGCCCTCCACTCAGTTGATCGGGCATTCGCTTGGCTAAGTTATCAAGACCTACGACGGTTAAAATTTTTCCCACTTCATCGCGAATTTGATCCGTCTTTATTTTTTTCATCTTCAATGGGAAAGCGACATTTTCAAAGACATTCATATGTGGCCAAATGGCATAGGATTGAAAAACCATGCCAATATTTCTATTTTCCGGTGGGATAAAAATATTTTTTTCTGCATCAGAAAAAACTTCCCCGTCCAAAGTAATTTGTCCATCACTGTTTGTTTCAAGACCTGCAATCATTCGCAGTGTGGTTGTTTTTCCGC
The DNA here is from genome assembly GCA_046318875.1 of Pseudobdellovibrionaceae bacterium. GTDB lineage: Bacteria > Bdellovibrionota > Bdellovibrionia > Bdellovibrionales > Bdellovibrionaceae > JBKCTJ01. Next base: position 13,661 of record JBKCTJ010000134.1, read on the forward strand.
AGCCCGATGGACCCAGAAAACTGACAAACTCTCCATCTTCAATTTTGAAATTTAAATTCTTGACAACAGAAGTCGTTCCAAATTTTTTAGAGACATTGTTGAACTGAATCTGGCTCATCGATTGGCTCCTGTCATATTCGAGTACTGGGATAAAAATCGGACAACATTTTGGAGAACAAATAAAATAAAAATAAGCAGCAATGACAAAGCCGCCGGTCCGCCGCCGCCCATATCTGAGTACTCCTGCAGTTGAAAAATTAAAGTTCCAATGGTTTCACGTCCTGGCCCAGTTAATAACTGAGTCATCGTTAGCTCGCTTAAACAAGGAATAAAAACCAAAAGCCATGCAGCGAACAAAGCTGACTTCATCAGGGGGAATAAAATAAATTTTATTTTGTTCCAAGAGTTTGCTCCTGAAAGCGATGCTGCTTCGCTTAATGAAGGGTGCAGCGAATTCAAGGCACTTTGTGTGGTGCCATAGGCAAGGCTTAAATATTTAATATTGTAAGCAATAAAAATAATGAAAAGTGTATTGTATAAACTTGGGCCAACTCCGTAAAAACCGCGGCTAAAAGCGGCTATCATACACAATGCGACGACAGATCCAGGCATCGCATAGGGAATTGAAATGGCTGTTTCTAAAAATTTCTTAAAACGTTCAGGTAAGATTTTTTTAGCTGACAGGGCTAGAAAAAATGAAATTCCAACTGCCGATGTTGCCGTTGAGAAAGCGAGCAAAAAAGAATTTTTTAAAGCCCGTTTGGTTTCTTCGGTTTCGAAAAGAACGGTTTGAAATTGGATCAGGCTCAAGTTATCCCAAGCCAGGGTTCCAGGAATTTTTGAAAAAGCCGAAATGATTAAACCTAAAACGGGCATGACAAAAACACAGATCCAAAACAGTAAAATGAATCCGAATGTAGGCCACTTCCATTTTTTCAAATGAAATAACGTCGGCCGATTTGATTTCCCCACGATGGTATGGAAGTCGCGAGAGTTCAAAAAATAATGCTGTCCAAAATACAAGACGACGACACCAATCAGCATTAAGCAGGACAGAAATAAAGCTTGGTAAAGTCCATTCATCGTTCCCATTTTTTGAAGAGTATAAATTTGTGTCGTCAGAAAGAAAACTCTGGCGGGGCCACCCAACAATGCGGGAACACCAAAGCTTGCAGCCACGGACATAAAAATCAGAATAAAGTGACCTACGAAATGTTTTTTTAGTAGAGGAATTGAAATATACCAAAAGACTTGGCTTGGTCGACAGCCAGATAGTCGTGCCGCTTCTTCAAGAGAAGGATCTATTTTTTGAAAAGCCGACATCAGTGGAAGAAGTGACAAAATAAATAAAAAAGAAAACTCAACAAAAATGATTCCAAAGTAAGTGTAGATATTCACGAGCTGATAGCCCGCGAATTGGTTGATAATGCCACTGGCAGGATTCGCAAGAATGATCCAACCGATGGCTCCAATAAAAGGGGGAACAACGTAGGGAAGGGTCAGTAGGTTTGTTAAGGTCTTCGTCCATGGCAAATCAGTTCGAACAAGTAAAAACGCAAACAGCAGTGAAACTGCTACGCAAAGAAAAGCGACACTAGCCGAAACAAAAACAGTATTTGCAATGGCTGTTTGCAAAGAAGATGAATGCAGGGCTGTAGCACCAATGTTCAAATCAACTGCAAAAAAAATCCGAATGAATGGACTTAAAGCAAAAAAACAAAACGTGAAAAGGAGGACAAAAAAGATCACAGCCATCTGAGGCGAAAGCTACACCAAGGATGACTTACTTTGCAACACCGAGGTGAGTGGCAAATTTCAGGCTTAAAGTCGAGTGGGAAGGCTGGGTCTACGACAATGTCGTCAATCGATGTTTTTAATCAGATGCGAGCAACGAAAAATGACTCCATTTTTAACTAAAGATCGAGTTATGCTAAGGTATCTTGTGGAGGATCTTTCGAGTGAAAAAACTGTTTATTCTTCTATTGCCTTTTGTTTTCATCATTTCTTGCAGCCATTCCAATAAAAACGGTCACTCACAGCGCAATCCCTCTTCGTCGCAGCGCTTATGGAACCGAGAAGATCCACAGATGAAAGCTGGCGATTTGACGATTTGGAAATTAAGAGAAATGGCTCAAAACAAGCAATTTGATGCTCTTCATAATTTATTTAACAACGGCTATTCCATGGATCATTTGCCGGTGGGATATTCAGCGGGTGTGGGTGCCAGGGTTCTTGATTTAAATGCAGCTTTGGGTGGACGGGCAATCGATGGTTTGACTGGAAGTAACTGGAAGGGAAAATATTTTTTTTCCACCAGCCCTGTTTTAAGCCACGGTTTAAACCGCATTCGTGAAGTGCTCTTTGCGACTTCGTCACCCATTGTTCTTATGGGACGATTTACAACTCAGTTGCTCGATTCACATCCTTTGGTTCCTGAAGCAAAATCAAATATGGTGATTTTAAATTACGCTTCTCCGAAAACAAAACCTTATCTGTTAGAGACTCTTCTGACACAAATTCAAGTTTATGATGTGATGGTTGCTGTTCCAGGAAAGTTTGGACCTGTTTATATCGGAAAAACTTGGCTTGGCAGCTACAGCAAAGACGGAAACTTTACTGCCTTTAATTCCAACCAGTTGATTGCTTGGTTTTTCTTGGATTTCAATGTCGATGCTTTACAAGAACAAAGATTAAATCATTGGGATGATTCAAAGGAAATTCTTGTGACGGGGCAACAACAGTAAATCTTGGTTTCTAAAACATGATTTTAGAAAATTCTTCTTTGATTTTTTCGCGATCTTTCAAGGTTTGTTCAATAAATTCGCTATCCCATTTTTTTGCTTGGGACATCAGTGTCGCAAATTCTGGTGCGCCTACAGGAGCTGGATAGCCTGGAACACCGCTGTACATAAATGATCTGGTCATTGCAGACTGTCCCTCTTGGCTAAACAGCCAATCAGCTACCTTCTGTGCATTTCCGTTTGTGTTGCTCTCCTTTTTCTCGATGGCCAAAACATTGGATTGCATGATCACACCGTCTTTTGGAAAAAATGCTTTAATTAGTGGATCTGATTCTTTCAAACGGAGAATATTTTCTAAAAGCACGATTCCGATGGGGCGCTCTTTGCTTTGCAGTCTTCGGATAACACCTGAATTTCCTCCTTCAGCTAAAAAATCATTTTCACGCAGGCCCTTAAAAAATTCCCAACCATAAGCTCGCTGCAAAAAGGCAACTGTCGTGAAATTTGTTCCCGAAGCAAGTGGACTTCCACTTGATGCTTTTGCTTTGAACTTTTTGTCTGTGAGGTCTTTGAAAGACGATGGAAGTTCTTTTTCTGTCATCGCTTCAGAATTATAGGCCATGACCATCACTGGGTAACTCAGAGTATGATAAAAGCCTTCGCTGTTCTTGTAAAAAGCGTCCACCTTGTCTGTGTTCACAGGTTTGTAAGATAAAAGTTTTCCTTGTCGAGCCAAATCTTCATACCAAAATCGATCTGATGAAATCATAATGTCAGCTTGGATTTGGCCTGCGATTTGTTCACCGTTGACTTTGGAAGCAACTTCTTCTGAACCGGCTTGATAAAAATTAAATTTAATATTTGGAAATTCTTTTTCCAACTTGGGTTGAATATCAGCAATTGTATCTTTATATAAAGATGTATAAATCCATATGTTCTGTTTAGCTTCAGCTGAATCTGTTTTTCTTGTGCAAGCAGATTGTATCGCAAGAATAAATAGAACCAAAAATAGATTAAAAATTTTCGAAGTCATCGTCAGTCATCCTTGTGAGACTGTTGTAGAACATAGGATTTTTTGAAGTGCAAGTTTCAAATATTTTGGTCCAAAACCGAAGATGTTGAAGAAGTTGTGGAAAGGCTATGTTGCAAAAGCTGTCGGTAATGGGCGTCAAGCTGAACCAGTTCTGCATGGGATCCCTTTTCAACAAGATGCCCGTGATTGAGGACAATGATCTGATCGCATTTTTCAATTGTGGATAATCTGTGTGCAACAATCAAAGTTGTGCGACCTCTGGTCAGTTCCTCGGTTGCTGTTTGAATTAATTTCTCTGTGACAGAATCAATATTTGCCGTGGCTTCATCCATAATCAGAATTGCAGGGTCGTAAGCAAAGATTCGAGCAAGACAAACAAGCTGTCTTTCACCGAGGGATAAATTTGCTCCGCGTTCTTCAAGCACAGTATCTAGGCTTCGTCCCGAGTCTTTGAGTAATTTTAAATAACCAATGCGCTCACAGGCAAGAAGCACTCGTTTTTCATCGATCTGCGGATTTGACAAAGAAATATTCTGGAAGATAGTCCCTCGGAAAATAAAAGGATCTTGTTGAATCACTCCAACCAATCTTCGAAGCTCGTTCAAGGAATAAGTGGTAATGCATTTCTCATCGATAAAAACTGTTTGTGGCGGGGGATTGTAGAATCTTTGTAGTAGAGTTACCAAAGATGATTTTCCGCTTCCCGTGCGGCCAACCAGAGCAGTACTTTCTCCCGGTTGTACAATGAATGAAACATCTTTTAAAACTTCCGGCCCGTCGGCTGAATACCTGAAGTTTAGATTTTTAACTTCGATTTTCCCTTTGAATGCAGTGCTCGTTCTTGGTGGTTGATGAATGGGTTGCTGAGATTCCATTTGAGGAACATTTGGCTCTTGTTTTTCATCCATCAATGTAAAAATACGCTCAGCCGAAGTGATGCTGTTTTGAAACTGTTGGTATTTTTCTAAAATTTCACGCAAAGGTGGAATAAAATCTTGAATGTGCAGTAGAAAAGCGACCATAGAACCGATGGTTAAGCTTCCTTGAAAATGGAAATATCCTCCAAGATAAAGAGCTCCTGTGATCGTAAAAGCATTAAATAAATTCATAATCGGCTGCAACAAAGCATAGGCTGCTGTGGATTTATAACTGAGTTTTAAATAGTCATCGCTGATCGTATTTAAAGTTTGTTGGTTGTATTTCCTTCGATTGTAAAGCTGCACAACTTTGATTCCATTCAAATTTTCTGCAAAAAATGAATTGATGGCTGAAAGTTTCTTTTTCTGATCAGTTAAAATCGTTTTGATTTTGTTACTGACGTAAATTGAAAGGTAAATAAAAATCGGTGAAAAGACCAAAAGCACAAGACTCATTTTCCAAGAAATTAAAAACAGCCAAACGACAATAGCTAACAAAATGGCAGATTGAGTGAATATCGTAATCACACCTTCAGTGAACAGTTCCCCTAAAGCCATCACATCATTTGTAATCCGAGTCACTGTTCTGCCAGCGGGAGTCTTGTTAAAATAATCAATGGGCAATTTTTGAACGTGAGTCAAAAGATCATGACGCAAATAAAATAGCACTCGATTGCCCAAGCGACTAAAAAAATACGAGTGCGAGAATGAAAAAAATGATTTCAAAATTTCTAAGACTAAATAAGCAAAGGCAATTTGAATGAATAAATTTTTGTCTTTATTGGGAAGGGCATGATCGATGGTGTAACCGATCAATTGTGGAAGAGCCCTAGAGATAAGGGCTAATCCCAGAACCGAAAAAATCACAAAAGCAAACAGGGAGGGGTGTTTTCGCGTATAGGGCCACAGCCGTCGAAACAGATCAGCATAGCTGACTTTTGTTGTGACCAGATCTTCTTTTATAAATTGATCTTCCTGATTTGTACTCATGATAAAGCACTTTCAGGTTTTGAATGAATCTCGTGATTTTGTAATTTTTGAATTTCTTGATAAGTTGGGCTTTCAACAGCTTGTCCCGTTGTGCCAAAATATTCTACAGCACCCTCATTCATCACAAGCATGTGGGTTGTATTTTTTATCGAAGAAAGCCTGTGGGCAATTGTGATGACTGTTCCTGAATTATTTCCATAGAGTGCATTTTCAATTTGAACTTCGGTTTTAGTATCAACGGCGCTGAGGGAATCGTCCAAAATAAAAACTTTTGCTTCGGTTGCGAGTCCTCGAGCAATAGTAAGCCTTTGTTTTTGACCACCTGAAAGATTAATTCCACGTTCGCCCAACTGGGATTTTTCCTTTTGTGGAAGCTGGTTGATTTCATTCTGCATATTGACGATGTCCAAATAATTGTTTGGAGAAAACTTCATCGGGTTTTGATCGTAATTTTCCCTGTTAGCAAAAAAAATATTCTCTGCAACACTTTCACTAAATAAATACGCTTCTTGAGGAACCAACGCGAAAATTCGGCGCAGGGATTCTAGAGTATAATTTTCTACTGGCAAATCGTTGATACAAATTTTCCCTGAATCCGTCGGATAGAGACGCAAGATCAAATTCACTAAAGTTGTTTTTCCGCTGCCAATTTTTCCAATGATCCCTAGATGCTGATTTTTTTCTAAGCGAAAACTAATATTTTTTAGTGCCACTTGATCTGACCCAGAGTAGTTAAAAGTGACGTTCTTAAATTCCAGAGAATCAAATTTTGTTAACTCAATTTTTCCATCATCGATCACATCGGTTTTCGTTTCTAAAATCTGGCTTAATCGTTTTTGGGAAGTATATCCTTTTTGAATCCACGAAAGGCCCATGCCCAATGCAGTCACTGGCCAGACCATTTTTTGAATATACCGCTGAAATGCCACGAAGGTTCCAATACTGACTGCGCCACTCAGCAAATCATCTGAAGCCAAGAACAAGAGGATGACACTGCCTGAGGCGACTCCAAATTCCATGACTGGCATAAAAAAGCTATCCACTTTCGCCACACGGTTGCAGGATTTTTCAAAGGCATTTGAAATCTCGTCAAAAACTTTCATACGCTGTTCTTCTTGGGCAAAACCTTTAATGACCCGTATCCCATTCACAGTTTCTTGGCACATGCCTGTCATTTCAGAAAAATTTTGTTGCTGTAAGTTGTAATTGCGATGAATGCGCTTCATCACCCACCAGATCAGAAACGGGATCAATGGTAAAAAAATAAGAGTCTTTAAAGTCCAAACCCAATTCAGACTGAGCATAATTGGAAAGACAAAGAGGATGATGATCACGCCGTCAGCCAAAATCAAAAGCCCTGGTCCCACAGCTTGCCGGAAGGCTTGAACATCATTTGTGAGAAGGCTCATCAGTTCACCCACTGGATTTTTTTGAAAAAAACTGGGACCCAAAGTCGTTAAATGTATGAACACCTTTCTGCGAAGATGTTCGGCCACTGTGGAATGAAATCTTCCAAAATAATAGCGCCAAGAAAATCGAAAAATAGCTAGGCCCAAAAGAATGGAAAAAAAAAGTAAACAAGTTAAAGTGATTTGATCAAAGCTCATGTCTGCAGAAACTTGATCAATGATGATTTTTAAAACATAGGGCCATGAGGCATCAAGACCATTGGTGATGAGTAAAAAAAGCATGCCCATGAAAAATGGACGGGGAAACTTTTTGATATAGTATCTTAAGGGATAGGAAGAAAAACTTCGTGCAGAGGTTTCGTGGGTAAGGTCTTCCAAAGGTTTTATCCACGGAGGGCGATCGCTCAAAGCATCGAGTTTTCGATCAAAAAATGACATCATCGGAAGCTACTTTGAATTGTAAAAAGGTGCAAGGTTTTCGCTGGACTTTAACTAAAGGAATGACTACTAAAAACTGATGGAAATGCACATAAGTCATATTTTAGTTCAACATCAGTACGAAGCCGAAGATCTTCTCAGAAAAATTTCAGAAGATAAAGCCAAAGAAGCAGGTTTGCCTCAGACCTTTGCTCATCTTGCGAAGCAATTTTCGAAATGTCCTTCGAGCAAATCTGGTGGGGATTTGGGAAAAATTGCTCTGTCCCGATTGGTTCCTGAATTTTCCGAAGTTGCCCAAACATTAGAAGTTGGTGAGATGTCGGGAATTGTGAAGACGCAGTTTGGGTATCATTTGATTTTTCGTAATGCCTGAAGTTGTATGGCGAAGGCAGATTTCTTCATATTTACACTCCAAATCATTGCAGATAGAGTTATAGCAGGTCGAGCCATAGCAGACCGGGGGTTGCCAATAGGTTCACGGATTTTTGCGGCGAGATGCAAATTGCCCAAAATTCAAGTGGTTTCCGTCAAAGCCTTGCCAATCTTGACAAATTGGGTAAATGATACGGGAGGAGGATTTTTATGATAAAATTATTTTTTACTTTGATCGCATTGTCTTTTTCAGGTTCTGTGGTTTTAGCCCAGGGAACCCCAGTGAAACTTGTGGCTCAAGTGCAAGTTGGTTGCAAAAATCGAATTGAACAAGTTACTCTCGAGAATTTCACTTTGGCTTACGAAAATGGTTCTTACCGCACGTTTCGTGCTGCAAACAATGTTGCTCACAAATGTGGTGAAACAAGGTGGATCGGTGCAGATGCAACGATCACAATCCCGCGAAATAAAGCGAAAATGAATTCAAATGGAGTTCTCTTGTCACCAGCAGTGAATGCACAAGTGCGATGTGATGGTAAATCTGCTTGGATCAACGGATACATTTCTTGTTACAGTTTTTACTTAGCTCAGTAATTTGAATAAATTCAGCACGATTTCTCACGTTGAATTGAACTGAAATTAGGCTCATTTATAGAATAGGCTGTCTTTATGACAGCCTATTTCTTTTCTGGTCACTGGTTGAAATATCATTCAACAGTGCAATTCCTGGATTAACTTTCCAATTTTACACCAGTTTCCATGGCTCTGTTTTTGCTTTCTCCCTGGCTGAAAGAATTTGGTGTCAGAAAATCCAATTCACTACAAACCGGGGAGGTTTTATGTTTTCTTTAGCTACGCGTCGAAAAATTGCTGCAGTTTTGGCAGTGCCAATGATTTTGAGTGTTCAAGGTTGTACAGATGAAGAAGTGTTAGCTGTTGTCGGTGGTGCTGCCATCGTTGGTGGCGTTGTCGCAATTGGCGCAGCGGTATCTGATAGCAACGATGATTATGGTTCTGGTTATTACGCTCAAAATCCTCCGAACTATTATGGGCCTCAACACCCACCTGTTTATGGTGGTGGATATGGCTATGAGCCGCGACCTTGGGGATTTCGAAATATTTCTAACAAACAAACTTCAGAAGTTTCAACAGAAGAATTGAATACAATTTCTTTAATGGCTTCACATTACAATTTGCCAATGGCAAGTGCTGCTACTTTGAAAAGAACAATGAGGGCAACTTTAAAGACTCAAAATTTGCAGCCATTGTTTGACTTGGGATTATCTCGATCTGATTTATCTGATATCGGTCGATTGCAAATGATTTCCGACAGCGGAGTTGAAAACCTTGCTGCAAAATTAAATGTATCCACTCACAGGGCTCGTGGTGTTGTTCAGCAATTGATTCTTGATGTGAAACAAAGCCAAGATCAAAAGTAGTTTTCAGTTTTTAACTTTGAATGTTGAGGGCACTTTGTTTTTATAAAGTGCTCTGAAATATTCTCCATCCCAAAGGTTACTTAAAAAGGTTTTATAGGGAATGACTTGGATTCCATGAATTTCTCTGACAACGGGATCCCGTGAAACTAGAATAAATTTTTTAATTTTGTTTTCTTTTTTTAGTTCAAGAAGTCCACTGAGCATTTTTTCATTAAATTTTTCAGAACCTTTGATTTCAATGGCAAGTTCTTCGCCAATAAGACAATCAACTTCAAATTGCCCTCCAACTGTTCGCCAGTATGTTAACAACTCATCACTTTTTGAATATCCAAGATACGCGCGAATTTCCTGAATAATAAAATGTTCGAAGGCTTTTCCAAAACTTTCTGATCTTAAAAGAATTTGTTTTCGACCAGAAAGGTAATTTGCAACGCCAACATCGAACATAAAAATTTTGCTTTTTGAAGTCGCTTTTCTTTTTTTAGTTTTTTTGTATGGCTCTAATTCGAAAGCAAGAAGTGTATCTTTCAAGACTTCTACAAAATTTGCTACTGTTCTGGATGGGACGCCGGAATCGCTCGCGACTTTTTCAAAGTTCAGCTCCTCGCCAGAGAGTTGCCCGATCACATCTAAAAATCGAGCAAAATGATCTACCCGGCGAACTACTGCCTCGGCTGTGATTTCTTCTTTCAGGTAGAGATGGACGTATTCTTTCAGATCAGACCAAGGTTCATCGGAAGGATAGATCAATGGCATTCCCCCGTATCGACAATATCTTAGAAGATCAAAATCTTGCCCGAGCTCTTGACTGGTCAGTGGAAATATCTGGAGACTTCGAGCTCGGCCGGCCAATAAATTGCCCCCACCATGCTTGAGTTTTCTGGCGCTACTGCCAGTCAGTAAAAAAACAATACGGCGATCTTCGATCAGTCGATGGACTTCATCCAGAAGGCGAGGAATTTTTTGGATTTCGTCAATGACAACTAGATTTGATGTGATCTCCTCTGCGATGGCAGAAGGCCGCTTTAAAAAACGATCGTAGGTCGACGTATTCAGCAAATCAAAAACCTGAGCGTCTTTGAGGGTATTTTTGACTAGCCAAGACTTTCCCGTGGCACGGGGGCCAAACAGAAAATGGCTCTTTTGAGTCATGATCATTTTGAGATTGAGGAAACGTTTGTACATTTATTTAATAATCCGCAACATGTTGCGGAAAATCAACAATAATCCGCAACATGTTGCGGATTAAACTTTTCAACGCAAGTTGGGTTTTCCGCAGCCTATCAGTTTTCACAAAAAATTTTGAAACTGCCTCTTTTGCGTGTGCGCAAAATGGCATGTTCAGAACTGGATTTCGGATCTTAAGCCTCCTTATTGTTAAGTGC
>JBKCTJ010000135.1:0-597 GCA_046318875.1 Pseudobdellovibrionaceae bacterium
GAGAAGTATTGCTTTCAATCGAGCTATGGAAAATACGCCAATTGGATGAAAGTTTTTAAAGGCGACAGCGAGTTGATGATCCCGCGTGCCCAGATTCGACAGTTCTTAGAAATTTTTTATAAACAGCCGGATCACCCTGAATTGATCTTACCCAAGAATTTGGGAATTGAAAAAATGGCGGTGGAGCCTAAGTTGAAAGTTTACTTCGAACAAATGGGAGAATCCTTTTACGAAGTCAAATTGCACTATTCCTACAACAATCACAAAATCGAAAACAACAAAGGAAATGCTTCCTTTTACGATGGCGCTCAAAACCAAATCATTCAGCGGGATTTGACTTCAGAATTAAAGATGCGCCAGCAGGTCTTGCAACTTTTGTATTCTGAGTCTGCTGCAAAAAAAATGAATCTGTCGGGTAAAATGATTCTTGGAATTGACGCCTTGAAAGAAGTTTTGCCAGAACTATTAAAGCTGGAACATGAAATTTATATTCAGTCTGCTAAAGTAAAAAAGATTTCTAGCATGGATTTTAAATTAACAAATCACGTCGATTGGTTTGATTTAGAAATTCTTAAAGACAAAAAATCTGATCTGACA
>JBKCTJ010000136.1:0-3744 GCA_046318875.1 Pseudobdellovibrionaceae bacterium
TTTGCAAACATCTCGAAGAACTTTTTTAGAATTCATGGGAAGATCTGTTGTTGGCGGTATAGGTTTAGCCGCAGTGTCGCCTTTGATGGGCGGGTGTTATTCAAATCAAAAACAAAATGAATTTACTGGAACTTCCTTAACTGGTCTGCAGCGATCCACTGTTGACGATTTAGTTTTAGCTGATGGACTTAAATATCACGTTCTTGCCAAATGGACTGACGTCATTAATTCCAATGGCGACCAATTTGGAGCCCATTGCGATTACGTCAGTTACATTCCTTTTACTCAAGAAAATCCAAACGAGGGTTATCTATGGGTTAACCATGAATATTTTGATCCAACTTTGACTAGCAATTTTGGTAGAGGACGCAAAGCTGAAGAAAAAACTCTAGAACAAATTCGCATTGAACAGAAAAGTGTTGGCGGCAGTATTTTACATGTGAAAAAAAGTCTTGAAACTGGAGCCTGGGCTGTCGTGCCGATGTCTGCTAAAAATCGCCGATTTGATGCTTTAACTGAAATTCCGTTTTCAGGTGGACATCGTGTTTTTGGTTCAAACAAGGCTTTGGGAACTTTGGGGAATTGTTGTGGGGGGCAAACGCCGTGGGGAACTTTTTTAACTTGTGAAGAAAACTATTCCTATTACTATGGCAGCGAAAAATACGATCAAAATGGAAACAGAACCGTCGAGCTTTCAAAAAGTCGCATGGCCTGGGATCGCAAAATAAAAAATCCTCCAGAACACTATGGTTGGGTTTGTGAAATCGATCCACGCACTCATAAAATTGTGAAACATCCTTCTTTAGGTCGCTTTGCTCATGAAGGTGCTAAGGTTACCGTCACTTCAAAACAACAAGCTGTTGTTTATATGGGAGATGACGCTGGCGATGAACATTTTTACAAGTTTATAGCTGATCGGCCGGGACAGTTGGTGAATGGAAAATTGTATGTTGCACGCATGAACAGTAATCCTGGCACTTCTGAAAGTGGCGCCGGGGAATGGGTAGAGATCTCTTTGAATAATCCTCTTTTGAAAGGCAAATTTAAAAACCACACTGAATTGATGGTTAGAACTCGGGATGCAGCAAAAATTCTTGGTGCAACACCTTTAGATCGGCCCGAAGGATGTGACATAGATCCTCTGACAAAAAATATATTTTTAGCTTGTACGAATAATTCCCTTCATGATCGAAACCACGGTTATGTTTTAAAAGTTAAAGAAGAAGCTTCTGCTTTTGAAGCTTTGCGGTTTGAATGGGAAGTTTTTGTTAAAGGCGGGGGAGAAGATGAAATGTCTTGCCCGGATAATCTGATGTTTGATCCTCAGGGAAATCTTTGGATTGCCACGGACATGCCTGAAGCTGAACCTGAAATTTACGGAAAATTTGGCAACAACAGTTTATTCTTTTGTCCGACGATGGGGAAAAATGCGGGGCGTGCCATTCGTGTCGCATCGGGGCCCAAAGACAGTGAGCTCACGGGAATTTGGTTTAGTCCGGATAAAGAAAGCATTTTTTTAAGCGTCCAGCATCCAGGTTCCACGAGCAAGAGTTCTAACCCCTCTGATTTAACATCGCACTGGCCTGACGGCGGAACATCTATGCCTAAATCCAGTGTGGTTGTCATCCAGGGACCTTTGATTTCACAAGTGATGAGCCAGAGGTCATGAAAAAAGAAATATTTCTCTTGATTGTGCTACCCTTACTTTCTTTGGTTTTTTGTTTTTGGACCCAAATATTGACTCAAGGCTGAATAAACCCTGACAACTCCCTAACACGAAAGCAGATACACTTAGAGCAAGAGCTTTTTTTTATTAAGGGCTTTTTAGGGCAGTCAATGGCATAACTTATTAAGAGGGGAAGAATTATGCTCAATACCTTAGCTTTTTCATCATTAGACAGGGTTTCTTCTGCACTTCAATCGATGTATCAAATGCGAATGAATCGCATCCACAAGTTCAAACCTAAAGTTCAGATTTTTTCTGAAGTAGGTCCGTTTGTTATAAAGACCGTCACCAACATCGACGAACTGAAAGCTTCTTTGATGTTACGATACCAAGTTTTTCACCGTGAATTTATGGGTAAACCACGCATGGTCGGTTTAGACATTGATGCTTTTGATTCAGTTTGCGATCACTTAGTGATTATCGAAAAAAAGACAGGACAAGTCGTCGGAACTTACCGCATGAACTGCTCTTTATTTTCAGAAAAATTTTACTCAGGCAAAGAATTCAATTTGAAACGCATTATGGATAAACCCTACGTTAAGCTTGAATTAGGTCGTGCTTGTATTCACCGTGATTACCGCAGGGGATCGGTGATTTCTTTGTTATGGAGAGGCATTGCAGAATACATGAACGCTTCAAATGCCCAAGTTCTCTTTGGATGCGGAAGTGTGAAAACAAAAAATCCTCGTGAAGCAGCTTTGCTCTACCGTTACTTTTTTGAAGATAAACGAATTTCGCCAGACTTTTTTGCACCTCCGACTTTGCCTTTCACTATGCCCAACTTGGACTTGTGGATTCAGAATTTCAAGTCACCTTTGACGGATTCTGAGCGGGCAGAAGCTGAGGCCATGATTCCTACATTGCTTCGAACATATCTTAAGATTGGTGCAAAAATTGGCGGCGAGCCAGCTTGGGATGAAGAATTTCAGTGTATTGATTTCTTGACGATTGTAGATCGTGAAGATTTAAATAAGGCGCTGTGGAAAAAATACAAGCTCAATGCCGAGCCCTCTTCAGACTCATCGTCTTTTGCATCTTAGCCGTCGGCTTTTTTGCTCAAACGTTTTTTGTTCATTATACTGAAAAGGACCCCATCAAACGACGACGTTTTTATGTGAACGTTTCGTCAAAATACGCTTATATTTTAATGTGGATGTTCAACGTCAAAGTTCTCGTTAAAAATCAACCGCCCAAAGACACTGGTTATTTGCACGTTCAAAATCATATGGGATTTTTTGACGTGTTGATTTTGGCTAGTGTAACTTCAAATTGTTTTGTTACCTCTCAAGAGATGCGTGAATATCCTTTTTTGGGTTTGATTTGCGAAATGGGCGGATGTCTTTTCGTTGAAAGAAGAGATCGCAGTAAAATCTTCGGCGAACTTGAAACCCTGGCTCAAGCAATGCGCGATGGTTTCCGAGTTACTCTTTACCCTGAAGCTACCTCTACGAACGGTGAACAAGTCCTTCCATTTAAAAAGACTCTTCTTACATCGGCTGCGACAGCGGGTGTTGCTTTACAGCCAGTGGTCTTCAATTGGGTTGAAATTGAAGGTGAGCCCTTCACACTTAAAAATCGAGATAAAGTCTGCTGGTATGGGGATATGGGATTTGCACCGTCCATGTGGTCTCATTTGATGTTAAAGTCAGTAGTTGCTGAAGTCGAATATTTAGAGCCCATGCATCCGACATTGACGGACGATCGCACAGTGATCTCCGAAGGTGCACACAATCGAATTGCTGAAAAATTTAGATCCTGCGTGCAAGCCTAAAACGTCGTAAACCATCTTTGTTTTGTCTTGATCATGTTCAATCCTATTGGCTTTTGATTTTGTCTTCGACTAAGCCTTGAGCATCCCGCGCGCAAAATTGTTCATTGTGCAGTGCCTTCAAGATTTTTCTCATTTTGAATCGAAAAATGAATCAGTCTGAGACAGTTTTTTCTCAAATAGGAACACTCCAGTGGAACGGCGATTGTAATAACTCTTTGTAACAGGAATTTAATAGAATCTTTCAAAG
>JBKCTJ010000137.1:0-10710 GCA_046318875.1 Pseudobdellovibrionaceae bacterium
TTGAGACCTCTTGTGTTTGTTCGGCCATACGCTCTTCAAAGAGACTCAGCATCTTTTGATGCCGCTGCTCCATGTCATTATTCAGTTTTGAAGAATGATTTTGCAAATCAATGAGCTGTTGATTATTCAATTCAAACTTTGCTTGTGATTCTTCAAACAACGTTGACAGTTGTTCATTGCGAGATCGTAAATGCGTATTTTCTTCTTTCAATGATTCAATGTATGGACGCACTTTATCTTTGATTTTTTGTTGATACTTTTCGAATTTTTCAAGTTCTTGTTTGTAAGCCCGGCTTTGAACTTGCCAAGCTTGGTATTGATCGATGTATTTGTTTTTTTCTGATTCAAGTTGATCCAGGCGGTCTTTCCAAAGTTGATCTTTTTCTTGATAAACCAAATACTTATCCGTGATGGATTGATTTAAGACTTTCAGTTGCTGGAGGTCTTCAGAAAACTTTTTGTTTTCCATTTCAAGCAGGGAAAGCCTACGTAAAGTGACTCGCAGGCGCGCAGAAAGATCTTCGTTTTGTGAAATCAGGTTTTCAACACTTGAGTATTTTGCTTCTGAAATATTTTGTGGAATTTGTCTGATTAAGTTTTCTGGAATTGACTGGAAATCAAGGTGAGACAGCGCCCCAAGGCCTGCTGACTGAACGAAGTCCTCTCCTTGTGGGGGGCTTGGATGACTTCCTGTCTTTTGCTCGTTTGAATCATGAATCATTGAACTTCCTCCGTGAAGACTCAATACACCAATTATTATTGTTTCAAAACAACACAGGGAAATCAAACTTTAGGCTGGATGGGGCTAGTGAACTGGACCTTTTGGCAAAGTATTCCAAGTTGAGCACATCATTTTGGTAAATAGTTTATGATTTTTAAATTTTAACCGACTAAAGGTGGTATGAGTGCATTGCCTGTCATTCAAAATAGCGGACGAAATGATGCAAGGAACGTGGTTGATTTTAAAGACCTCGGCACCCCGGATACTTTGCGCTATACGATTTTAAACGATGTTTTGAACGAGAGGTATGATCACGCGATTCAAGAGCTTCGGACCTATATTGATCAAGGCTCTGAATATCCGAATTTTAAAGACAAAGTCCAGCGCTATGTGAATCATTCGATTGATCTGACTTATGCAATTAAGACGAAAAAAAATTTTCCAGGAATCAATTCTCTGACCAGAGCAAAGCAGCAAGAACTTCATGAAAAGTTCAAAGAACACTTCAGGGAACTGCAAATCATGTTGAAAAAAATAGAACAAATCAATCAGGACCTGCGGATTCAAGATGTCCGTTCGACCATTTATGTTGTGAAGGCACTGTGGATGTCTTCAACTGCCATTTTGGTGCTTGCCTTTGTGCTTGATGTCTTTAACGGGATGGCCAAGACATTTTTTTTGGTCTTCGAAGATTACACCAACCAGTTTGTTGGTTGGCTATTTTCAATGATGGGCATGTAGTTGAACTTTTCCTAGAGTTGTTTATAAATTTCTTGTAAAAGCGGAAGGAAATGACTTGTCGGCGGCAGCAGTTTTCCATTCACATAGATTGTGGGTGTCCCACGGACTTCTGTCCCTTCCAATGCTTGAGCTTGGACGGCATCAAAAGTTTCCTTTTCCTCCGTGCAAACTTTTAACTCTTCAACACTTATTTGAAGCGCATCTGCGATGGCAGCAGTAGATTGTTCCTTAGTTTGTCGAGCAAAAGTCTCTTGTTCATCATAAATAGTCGAATTCGCTTTCCAGCCAGCTTGTTTGATTTTTTCGCTGCAATAGGTAAGGAATGCGAGGTGGCATGAAATGCCGTCTCCACCGGACTCCTTTAGTGCAGTATTGCATGAGCCATCCAAGGGATAGGATTTATAAACAAGTTGTACATCAGGATGAGACGAAGCAAAGGCGTGTAATGGGGAAGCTGCTTTTTTACAATGACCGCAGCGATAATCTGCAAACTCCACAATGGTCATTTTCATGTTTTGACCGTCTTTTCTGTAAATCAGACCTTTGGTCAAATCAAAGGGCAAAACTTTACCAGCTTGCCATTTTGAAACGTATTCAGACATCGCGAGTTGAAAAGAGCTTCCAGCATAACTTTTTATAATTGCAGAATTTGCGATGAAGGCAATTAACGGGATTGCCGCAATGAATGAAAGGTGGGCATAGCGTTTTGTAAACCATTCGGGAATATCTTTGAAAAATTCTGAAAATCTGCGGTCTTCTGCACCTTTGTGAACCGCGTACATATTCAAAAACGACAGGACATAAGTCACTGAACACATCAAACAAAATTTTTGTAAGATTCCCAGTGAAATCACGCCCATGACAACCGAGACGCCAGCAAAAAACGCACTGATGAAGTAAATCATTCTTGAGAAATGTTCGGGCAACTGAGACCACCCGAATGCATAGACCACTAACATCAAAGCTAAAACACCTTGACCAACTAGACCTAGCATTGCCATGGGCACACCAAGCAATTCGGAATATTTGCTAGCGGCAACAGCGTCACAGCTTGCATAATCATTGACGTTGCAAAAGGCCGCACCATCGGAGAGGCCAAATTTCAACTCGTAATGATGAATGGCCAGATACATGTGTACGCCAAAGCCCATAATTGTAAATAAAAGCGCTAAAAAAATATGTTTTTGTCTTTGAGTTTCCATAGGATGATGACACCATAGGAATAAAGAATCATCAACATGAGATTAAGCAGCAGTAAAAAATGGATCGCACTTCGCCAGGAATTCTATTTGTCTCTGCGTGCACAGGTGGAGCGCCGAATTGGTTTTCAAAAAGGCGAAATCCTGACTTTTCAAAATCAATATGAAAAAGACCTTTCTGGTGGATGGAAAAGGACTCCCACTCCAGATTTTATCAAAAGGATTCAAGAATCTCAGCTAATTTTGTTGGCAGACTTTCATGCGCTTCAGCAAAGTCAAAAGGCCCATTTGCGAATCTTGCGAAAGTGTAATCCCAAAAATGTCGTCCTGGTCTTGGAGTGTTTTTACGCTTCCCATCAAAAGTACGTTGATCGTTTTATGTCTGGAGAAATGGCGGAACGGGATTTTTTAAAAGCGGTGGAATGGAAAAAAAGTTGGGGTTTTGCCTGGCAACATTACAAGCCTTTGTTGAAGTGGGCCATGGCTCATCGAATTCCTGTTTATGGAGCAAATTTAAGAACGACAAACGATGATCCCAAGGCTCTGTATAAGCGTGACGTTTTTGCGGCGCAGGTGATTGCCGAAGTGATCAATAAACATCAAGACCAGTCTGTCTTTGTTCAATTCGGGGACCTTCATCTTGCAAAGACAAAACTGCCTACGGAGATAAAAAAACGAACTTCATCAAGATTAAAAATGATTCGGGTGTTTCAAAATGCAGAAAAAATTTATTTTCAACTGATGAATCAAGGGATTGAAAATCAAGTGGATTTGGTTCAAATATCCAGTGATACTTTTTGTTTAATGAATGTTCCGCCTTGGGTGAAATGGCAAAATTATCTTTTGTTTTTAGAACAAAGTCTTGATTCGATTCTAAGATCAAAAGCGGCCTATGATCCCGTTGAATTCACTGACCACGTTGCAAGCCATGTCCGATTGATCACTCAACAACTAGAAATGGAAGTGTCTTTAGCAGCCCTTTCTGTCTTTACTGCCGAGGATCAGGGGATGTGGTCTAAAATTGAAAAAGCGGCAGCACCGCAAGTTTTGACTCTTTTGAAAACTGCAGTTGAAGAGGGAATTTCATTTTATTTTCCCCCAGCACAAATGGGCTATCTTGCAAGACCCACAGTGAATCATTCGGCTCAGCTTGCTGCACAATATGTGATTTTTCAGATTCAAAAAATGCAGGGACCATTGTTTCGATTTCCACAGGATTTTCATCGTTTGATTTGGTTTGAAGGTCTCAGTTATTTTTGTACAAAACTAGTCAATCCAAAACGCAAAACTGACACCGTGTTTGATATTAAGACTAGTTTGTCGTCGCCGAAGACCAGAGCTTTCGGACGCGAAGCGCTTCTGCTTTCCTTGGCTCAAAAAACCAAAGAGCTCATGATTCTCTCAGGTAAAAATAGTGCAAAGTTGTCTTTTTTGCCACGCAGAAAAAAGAGCTACTTTATAGCCGGGCGATTGCTTGGGGGCCTTATCGGTGAGCGGCTTTATTACGGCTTAAGGAAAAATAAGCTCAATGCAAAGTTTTTTAAGCAAATATTTGAGCGAGATCTCTTGTCCAGCAGTTTCGATCACAGTTATTATGAAATGCTAGAAATCATCGAAACCCTACCCATTGAATTTAAAAGTAAAGCAGACAAATTATGATCGGAAATCTAAAACTCAGCATTCTTGGAAAAATTAAAAATCACAGTTTAGTCCAGCGGTTTGGCGAAGTAAAGATCTTAGATCTCCTCGAGAGGCCGAAGAATACGGATCATGGACATCTTGCTTTGCCCTGTTTCGCATTGGCCAAAGAAATGAAAACGAATCCGATGGAGCTTGCCAAAACCATCGCCCAGGATTTTTCAGCTTTGAGTGATTTGATTGTTAAAGCAGAACCAATGGGCGGTTTTGTAAATTTAACTTTTCAACCCAGTGTGATTTGGAGTGAAGGGTTAAAAATACATCAAACAAATATTGATTCATTAGGTTCAGTTTCTGCTAAAAATGAAATTGTCGCCATTGATTATGCTTCACCCAACGTTGCAAAGCCGATGCATGTCGGACATTTCAGAGCTGCTGTTATTGGACAATCCATTCGCAATTTGGCGGAGTCCCAAGGATATCAAGTTTTAGGAATCAATCATTTGGGCGATTGGGGAACTCAGTTCGGGAAGCTCATCTGGGCAATTCAAGAATGGGAACCCAATATCAATTGGGAAGATCCTGACATCATCGATGGATTGTTGCAATTGTACGTTCGTTTTCACAGGGAAGCCGAAGCTGATTCAAGTCTTGAATACAAGGGCTCTGAAACTTTCAAAAAGCTAGAAAACGGGGACCCTTTTGTTGTTCAGTTGTGGAAACAAGTTTGTCATGCCTCGGTTCAGGGTTATGAGCAGCTCTTTTCAAAACTGGGTTTAAAACACGATCATATTTTGGGTGAATCATTTTACAGTGATAAATTAGATGATGTCGTTGATCGTTTAAAGACAAAAAAAATACTTTCTGATTCCGAAGGAGCCAAAGTCGTTTTTTTTCCGGAAGAATTGAAAATGCCACCCTGTTTGATCTTAAAAAGCGATGGAGCTTCCATTTATGCGACTCGAGATTTGGCTTCGGCTTTTTATAAAATAGAACAACTGAAAGCCAATCATCTTTTGTATGTGGTTGGACAAGATCAAAGTCTTCATTTTAAACAAGTTTTCAAAGTGATTGAAATGCTTGGATATCCTTGGGCAAAAAATTGCCATCACATTCCATTTGGGATGTATCGGTTTGAATCTGGAAAGATGTCCACTCGCAAAGGTCAAATCATCGAATTCGAAGATTTAATCGAGGATGCTATTGTTAAAGTGGGTCAAGTTGTCGCTGAAAAAAATCCGGATTTGCCTGATAAAGAAAAGACCATTGAACAGATTGCCGTCGCTGCTTTAATTTTTCATGATTTGCTCAATGATCGAGTGAAAGATGTGGAATTCAAGTGGGAAAAAATGCTCACATTTGACGGAGATAGCGGTCCCTATGTGCAATATACAGGGGTTCGTTGCAAAAGCATATTGAAAAAATATGCTCAACCTGTGATTCCACTAGATCACGTGCCCCGTGATTTCCACCAAAGAGAACTGCATTTGATTTATCGATTGTTACTCTTGGAAGAAGTTTTACGAGTTTCTTACCAGCAGTTTAAACCCAATATTTTGGCTCAGTACTTGTTGGATGTCTGCGCGGATTTTTCAAGTTTTTACCGTGAGTGCCGAGTTTTAGGTGAAGCACCAGAAATTGAAACTCAAAGATTGATGATCGTTGAAATGACAAGAAAAGTAATCGTTCGGGGTCTGGGTGTATTGAGCATCCAAACTCCAGAATCGATGTAGTATTTTTTATAATTAAAGGAGACCTCACGTGATGAATTCAATTTTTATTTTTTTAGGGATGATGGCTTTTGGCCACGCCACGTGGGCATTAAACTACAGCTCTGAAATTTTTGAACCCAAAACCAGTTTTCAAAAAAAACTTTTTGATTTGAGTGTGACTTCAGCGACGAGCCCTGACGGAGTAGTTACCGCAACGGGAACTTTCAAAAATACCCAAACGGGTGAAGTTGTCATTGAAGAAGTAGCAAAATACAAAGACGCAGAGTTTATGGAAACCAAGATCGAACAAAAACAGACCGGCGAAAAAGGGCAGATTAAAGTTGCAGATGGAAAAATAGAGTTTATTTATATTTCCAAAGATGGAAAAGAAAAGAAAAATTCTGAAAAAATAAAATCTGGCATGAAAATATTGGCACCGGCAAATTTTATTGTGTTCATTCGAAAAAACTGGGCTGAATTGAATAAAGATAAAGTCATCCCTCTTCGCATGGTTGTATGGGATCGCTATGAAACTGTAGGATTTGATTTGATTTATGAAGGACCGGTTCGTCGTTCGGGCCAAGATCTGATTAAGCTGAAGTTAAAACCTTCAAGTTTTCTCATCGCAGCTTTGGTGAATCCCATTTCTATGTGGTTCTCAACTGATGGCCAAAGAATGATTGAAATGCAGGGGCGGGTTGCTCCGAAAGTCAAAGATGGGGATGATTGGAAAACCCTGGATGCTGATGTGAAGTACGCTTACTGAAGTGCGATAATTGAAAGCGATAGAAATACCATGTTCTAAATTGAGATGATTTCTCAGTATGATAAAGTTGTATCAAATTAGAATAAATTGACTCTTCATTTGAGGAGGCTTTGGTCTAGGGATATTTAAAAGTGTTAGTTCTGATTTTAAAAACTCACAACTTCTTTTTAAATGCCGATAGACCTTTGTGAGTTTACAACGTTATTCTTATTTTATTTTAGTTCTTTTTCTGGGTTATAGCTGGGTGTATTTTAGTGCGTGGAAGATATTGCAAAGTGGTGTGGACGAGAGAATTGAAATTGCGCAAATGAGGGCTCAAGTTTCGACGCTTGAAAAGAAAAATTTTAAATTACTTTATCAAGTGGATGATCTGGCGCAAACCGTTGCGCAGACATCTGGGGCCAATTCCAGAAATGGTAGATCTATTGCAAGTGTTGATCTGTCATCGATTTCTCAACTTCGAGCCGATGCAATAAAAACACTGTTTCAGCAAAAAAATTATTCTCAGGTTGTTTTGGAAATTAAAAAATTTGAAGATGATTTCCCTTTATCAGGGAAACGATCTGAGCTGTGGCTTCTGAAAGCTCGTTCCCTCAGTGCAAAATCTAAATTTAATGAAGCTGTTTCAGTTTTGGAAAATATTTTGGAAGTCTATCCCGATCAACCACAAGCCGCAGAGGCCTTAGATCATCTCAGTGAAATTTCGCTGAATTTTGAAAAGCAAAAAGATTCTTTGGCTTATCTGAAAATTATTGAAAAACAGTTTCCCGAATATTTTAAATCACGGAATTTAGAACAGCGTATATTATTGATCACTGGTCAAGGTAAATCCAAGAATGAATAGGACTTGCACAAGGCTCATAGCTGCTTTGATTCCGCTCCTGGCATTTACCCTGAGTTGGAACGTTTATGGATCAGGCAAGAGTGATTTGCTTCTGCAGCCAAGTCATTCTTTCGAAGTCGTCCAGCAGAAGAATAAAAAAACAGTCACTTTTTTGGCTGGAGAAGCTCTGGTAAAAAGTTCCAATAAGGTCGCAGGTACACAATTTCACTTTGTTTACGGTAAGATTTTGCTCCAAAGAAATTCAACTCTTTTGATTAGTAAAGAAGATGATCGTTATGTCATCCAAAATTTAAATGAGCCCGTCGAGATTTCTTTTAGAGGCGGATCCACAGTTCAAATCGAACCCTATTATGAAATGGTGTTGAAGCGTGATCTGTCTGAATCGAAGAGTTTCGTCATCGAACAATTAGTTCCATTGAATTTAAAGTCCCATTTGATGAAATTTCAAAGGATCACAAGACCAAAGCCCAGCGAATTGATCGCCTATAGTCGGTCTTTGAAATTGAATATCCAAGAAGCCAAAGAACATTTTGCAAGAGCTGCTCAAGAAAATGTACAGCGAAGAATTGCATCCGAAGAAGCCAAGAAGGAGCTCGAAGCAAAAAAATCTCGACCCACCAAGCTCGAAAAAACTCTTCGTCAAAGATACGAAGAAAAAACCTTCGGACAAGTCCTATCTCCCTCGACTTAAGGATGTTATTGTTAGCATTTAGCACCACAAAACCGAAATTTTTTGATAACCTTAAAGGTGATAACTCTGTTCTGATTTCTTCATTCAGAGTTGCTTAAACTCAAATTATTTTTAACAAGGATGTTAAGATATGAGTTCGATCAGTGCATCTGAACGAAGACAATATGATGACCGTATTCGTGAAACTCGTGAAGAATATGAAGCTCGCGAAGCAGACGCGGCAAAACGTAAAGCTGCGGAAATGAAAAGAATGCAGCAGCAACAACAAAAAGAAGTGGATGAACTGACTGAAAATTTTGAAAACAGAATATCTGCTTTGCAAAACCGAACAAAGGAGGCCATTACAACCAGGGATCAAGCAAATCAAAATGACATTCAAGAACTGCGACAAATCCATCAGGGTCAGCTTCGAAAAAAAGTCTTGGATTCAGAAAGTATGAGAAAATCACAAGCGGAAGCATATGAAGGTGCATTGGCTAAACAAAAAATGATTTCTGCAAGCCAACGTGATAATTTGACAGATCAAATGTCATCTGAAATTGTGAAACGTGATCAAACATATGCTGATAATAATGAAAAAAACCGCAATGAATTAAAAGAAACCATAGATGACGTTCGTCAAAAGCTCAGTAGATCTCACGAAAAAGAAATTCAGTTGCTTTCGAAAGTCAAGGACACCCAGAATTTAAAAGCAGAGCAAAATCAAATGCAATCAAAAAAATATTACGGTGAAAAGATCCAAGATCTGGAAAATCAAAAACAAAAAATTGATCGCAACTGGCAAGATAGATATGAGCAGACTGTTCAAATGATGAAAGACAATCAAGGTAAACAGCTTGAAATGCTGACAGTCCAACAGCAAGAAGATCGTCAAAACATGTTGGATAGTTATCGAAGGAAAATGGATGAACGTTTTCAGGGCATTCATGCAGTTCAAAACAATCGCCAAAACTCCATCGGCGACAGGGTTGAGGGACAGATTCAATCTAAAAACTTTCAAATCAATGATTTAAAGAACCAGCTAGCACGACAGTCAGACGCAATGGCTAAACAAAAAAATCGAGAAAAAGAAAATCTGACGAATTCTTACGAATATCGAATTGGTTTATTGGAAAAAGAAAAGGATCTGATTTTCGAAAACATCAATGATTTAAATCGAGAACGTATGGTTAAAAATCAGAAAGTAAACGAAAAATTAGTAAACGATGTGAGTCGCAATTATAAAAACGCTGTGAGCTTAAAAGATCAAACTCATAAAGCCGAGCTTGAAAACATCAAAGCTCAGCAAAGTGATCGATTGGAATACGTTCAATCTATTACAGAAAATTACGTCCAAAACATTGAAAAAAATACCAGCAAGAAAATGAACGACCTGGAAAATTATTATGGAATGTCAAAAGATGCCATGAAAGATGGCTATAATGAAAAGTTAGAAAAGCATCAAGAAAAAACGGCTCAAGATTTCGTCCAAATAAACAAAGTCATGACTGAGCGATTCCGCACCATGGAAAAAAACTATAATCAAAAGATGGATTTCGCCCTGAAGTCCTATGAAGATCGTATCGAACAAATGAAGACAGAACACCAAAAAGAAATCCAACGTATTGAGGCCAGTTATAAACAACGAATAAAAGATCAGACGCAGGGACAAAAATTAGAGAAGACTTCAATTGAAGATCGTTACGAGAGCAAAATTTCTGTCCTAGCAGATCAGCACAAATCAGAAATTGAAAAAATGAATCGACGGCACCAAGAAGATATGCAAAATTTAGCTACGAGAATGAATTCACTCAGTAAGAAGGCATAATGATCCTTGCAGAACGACGAGCTAAAATTGTTTGCACGATTGGACCAGCAACTAACTCTCCAGAAGCATTGGAAAAATTGATTAAAGCTGGAATGTCTGTGGCAAGGCTTAATTTTAGTCACGGAGAACATGAGCAACATTTGAAAGTGATTCAATCGCTTCGACAAATTTCGAAAGATTTAAGTGCGCCTGTCACGATTTTACAAGATTTGCAAGGTCCAAAAGTCCGAGTAGGTCAGTTTAAAAATAAACAAATTATATTACAAAGCGGGAACTCGGTCAAAGTAACAACAAAGAAAATACTTGGTGAAGAAGGTTTTGTTCCCAGTGACTTTTCTGAATTGATCGAAAGCTGTCAAATAGGAACGCGAATTTTATTAGATGATGGCCTATTAGAATTAGAAGTGGCAAGCATTGACGATGCGCAAACACTGACGGCGTTCGTAATTCACGGAGGTATTTTAAAAGATCGACAGGGAATGAATCTGCCAGGTTGTAATTTGCCAATTCCTTCGATGACAGAAAAAGATCACCGAGACTTAATCTTCGGTTTAGAAAATCAAGTGGATTATGTCGCATTGTCCTTTGTAC
>JBKCTJ010000138.1:0-19136 GCA_046318875.1 Pseudobdellovibrionaceae bacterium
AATATTTTCTTCTTAGTACTTTGTCGACTTATCCGGCTGGCAATACGTCCTGAAACATCCCAGAAAAAGCCTGGAACAATATGACCAATTTTTTCAATTTGATCATTTCGGATGATTTTTAAATAGCGATGATAAACCACATCATCTGGATTAATGTAGTCACCATGCTCGCACCGAATTCTCAGCCCATACCAGTTAAATACTTGAAATTTATCATAAACATTCAAACCCAATTGATTTTGAAAGAAAACGTCGATATGAACATCATGGTTGCCTTCAAAAAAATGAATCTGCACGCCTGCTTGTTTGGTGCGACTTAGTTCTTGAATGAGGGGTTCGTGCCGGGCAATAAAGACATCGTGTTTGGAAAGCCACAAGTCAAAGATATCCCCAAGCAAAATCAATTCAACTTGCTCTGTTTTTTGCTTTTGTTGCAGCTGTCTTAACAACTGCATAAACAAAAAAGCATTTCTCTCATTGTTCGATTTGATATGAATGTCTGATACGAAATAAAGACTCATTGGTCCTTATTGTGAATCTTTTTCCACAGATTGTCTCTTACGAATAAATGCTGGCACTTCTAAATTTTGCTGTGCAAAAGGAGAAGTCAAAACTTCACGAGCCATACGTCGGGCCTCATCCAAAGAAGCGTCTTGGTCAATATTCATCGCCAGCTGTTCTGGGCTTTGATATTTCGTTTTTAATTCTTGGCTCTCCTTAAAAGCTTTTGCTTTTGACAACAACAAATCTCGTGAATTCATTGTCGTTGCGGCGGCTTCATCTTTCATCACTTCATTTTTGATAGCTTCTAATTTTGCAGCATCAGCAGCCGCCGCTGCCGCAGCAGTTGTGGGCATTTCAGTCTCTAAAAACTGAGGCATTGCTTGAGTCGGTAAATTAGCCAAAGTGTTATTTTGCATAAACGTATGAACCTGCTGCTGAACCGGCTGCTGAGCCGTTTGGTTTTGAGCCGCATGATACATTTGTTGAGTATTTTGCTGATAGGAAGGTGAATACATTTGCTGAGAAACAGGAACGTCCTGTGTGTAATTCTGAACAGATGTCTGAACCGTAGAAATCGGCGGCAATTCAAAAGAATGATTTGTCATCATATTTGGAACCATATTTGTAACCATCTGATGACCTGCAAACTGTGGCCCCTGACCAAGATTATTTCCATGCTGCAAAAAACTCTGCATTGAGTTCATTTGATCCGAAATCATTTTTCGATCTTCCATCGCAAATCCTGTTGCAATAACAGTGACGCGAACTTCATCAATCAAAGTATCATCGATCACTGCACCGAAAATAATTTCTGCATCTTCGTGAGCAGCTTCTGTGATGAGTGTTGAAGCTTCATTGACTTCATAAAGACTCAAATCAGATCCACCAGTAACATTAATAATAATTCCCGTAGCGCCATCGATTTTAATATTTTCCAAAAGTGGAGAAGAAATTGCCAAAGAAGCTGCTTGAACTGCGCGATTTTCACCTTTTGCTGCTCCAGTTCCCATGATCGCCAAACCTTTTCCAGCCATGACAGTACGAATATCTGCGAAATCCAAATTAATCAAACCACGAATGTTGATTAAGTCAGAAATCCCTTTCACTGCTTGTAACAAAACCTCATCAGCACGCTTAAACGTATCTAAAAGTGGAGTTTTTTCAGCTGCAATTGTTAAAAGCTTTTGATTCGGAATAACGATCAGTGTATCAACGTTTTCCTTTAATTCTTGTAAACCTTGATCAGCATGTTTAGAACGTTTTCGTCCTTCAAACATAAATGGTTTAGTGACAACCCCGATAGAAAGAGCTCCCAGTTCTCGCGCAATTTTTGCGACAACTGGAGCTCCGCCAGTTCCTGGTCCGCCGCCCATACCAGCAGTGACAAAAACCATGTCGGACCCTTTTAATTTTTCAACAATTTGATTGTAAGATTCAATGGCAGCGCGGCGTCCGATGTCTGGATTTGCACCAGCTCCAAGGCCTTTTGTTAAATCTAAACCTAATTGAATCTTTCCCGAGGCTTTGTTCGCATTCAATGCCTGCACATCAGTATTTGCGACGATGAATTCTACTCCAGTCATGCCCGATTCGATCATTGTTGAGACCGCATTGC
The DNA here is from genome assembly GCA_046318875.1 of Pseudobdellovibrionaceae bacterium. Lineage (GTDB taxonomy): Bacteria > Bdellovibrionota > Bdellovibrionia > Bdellovibrionales > Bdellovibrionaceae > JBKCTJ01. Next base: position 2,120 of record JBKCTJ010000138.1, read on the forward strand.
TTCCGCCGCCACCAACTCCGACCACTTTAATATTTGCACCAATATTAATATTTTCTTCTAATTCGAACATGGACCCACCCTCCAAATTTTAAAAAATATTCCCGAAAAAATCTTTGATCTTTTGGGGAAAATCTTCAAAAGGATCAGACGAAGTTGACTCTTTCATCTGAATAATTAATTTTTCTTTATTCTGCTCAAATGCATATAAAACTAATCCAACAGCTGTCGAATATTCGGGAGACTTAATGACTTCCGTCAAACCCAAAACATTTTGAGGCTGTCCACGGCGAACAGGAACTTCAAAAACATACTCGCCCAGTTCACTCAATCCTTCCAGGATGGACGCTCCACCCGTCAGGACAATTCCAGAACCTAACATTGGCAAAATCCCGTGCTGACTTAAATCGTGATAAACCAATCCCATGACTTCTTCAGCTCGAGCTTCGATCACATCAGATAAATCTTTTCGAGAAATGAGTCGCGCTTTTCGACCGCCAACACCTTCAACTTCGACAGTTTCATCTTCTTTCACCATACTCGAAAGAGCACAGCCATATTTTTTCTTTAATTCTTCAGCGGCAACTTGCGGTGTTCGCAATCCAATGGCCACATCATGAGTGAAATGTGATCCACCCACTGGAATATGAGATGTGTAAGCAACACTTCCGTTTAAATAACACAATAAATGGCAGCTACCGCCACCCATATCCACAACGCCAACGCCTAAGTTCTTTTCGTCTTGGGACAAAACAGCCAAAGATGAAGCTAGAGGATCTAAAACCAAGCCTGATTTTTTTAAACCCGCTCGATTCAAACATTTCATTAAATTTGAAAGCGCCGTTTGTCCTGCCGTCACAATATGAACATTGGCTTCAAGTCGAATACCCGTCATCCCAACAGGATCTGTAATGCCGTCTTGCGAATCAACTTTATACTCTCGAGGTAAAACATGCAAAACTTCTCGATCCGAAGGAACTGTCACTGCTTTAGCAGCTTCAATCACACGATCAATATCACTTTTTGTGACTTCACGATTTTTAATAGCAACCATTCCCTTGGAGTCAAAGGACTTTATATGTGTTCCCGAAACAGAAACCCAAACATCTTGAATGTGATAACCCGACATTAACTCGGCTTCTTCTTTAGCCCGCTTGATCGCTTCTGTTGTCGCTTCAATATTAACAACAACTCCCTGTTTTAATCCGGTATTTACTGAGTTGCCGAGACCAACAATGGATAGTTTATGACTGAGATCATTTTTCGAATCAGAAATGGATTCCACAGTGGCGATAACAAAAGTTACTTTTGTTGTCCCTATATCTAGACCAGCTAAAACTGGCTTTTTCATTTTGGAAGTCGTGGATGGCGAATTCTTGTCACCAGAAGCTGAACCTCTGAAAGAATGTTTTGAATTTGCTTTGTCCGTTGCCATGACTTCTTCCTTGATGAGGTGAGATGAAAGAATTGGATCTCCATCAATAGTCCATAGATCCGTCTATGAACATCCCCTACTTTAGTTTGAGAGAGTCTTGCGCGTCTTGACAAGAACTTTTTTGTTCATATCGGTTTCTATGACGCGAGGATCAATCCCCGCATTTTGAAGATGATTGATGACTTGCGAAACGCGTTTGCTCTTCACAGAAATGCCATCAAATCCAAGCTGGACTTTAACATCATGGTCAACAAGCTTCGCCCAAAAACCCGAATCCTTTTCAAATCCAAGGACTGAAATCGATGCATGACTAAATTTTCCATCACGAGGAATTTCTTTTAAGACAGCCAAAGCTTTCTCTCGCAGCTCTGTATCGTTATACATTTTCACTCGGTCAAAGAAAACACGATCAGGCGCATATTTCATTTCTACGGCTGGTAATTTTTCTCCCCGAACTGAAATAGGTGAAACTCGTTGATTTCGCTCGGCTAAGTTAACCAAAACTTGTTTTGTTTTTACTTTGATATTTAAACCATTAGGCCATTTGCGCTTGACTTGAAATTCTTCAATCCAAAGCTGCTGAGATAAAATGGCATGCACTTCGGTTAAGTTCACATCAAACAGTGACATTCCTTCAAATTTTTTTAACTGGGCATAAATACCCAAACTCACTGACTTAAAATATCTTTCCGTTCCTGCCTCAATTTCGGCTTGCTGGATCTCAATCGAGCGCACATCATAAAATCCATTTTTTTGAAGCGCATATTGCCCCGCAGTTAAGGCAATCATGAGGAGGCCAAAAATTGAAAGCCGGAAAAGGTTTTTTCTCACTGGTCATCCCATCTTCCAAGACGCACGACTTCCGTTGTCAATTGCACTTGATGTTTTTCAAAAACTTTTTTCTGCACTTCACACATTAAGTTCCAAGTATCTCTTGCTGTGGCTTGACCTAAATTCACTATAAAATTGGCATGTTTTAAAGACACTTGCGCATCACCCATTTGCAAACCTTTTAACCCAGCAGATTCAATCAGCTGTGCGGCTTTATGACCCTCGGGATTTTTAAACACAGATCCACAGCTTGGTTTATCCAGTGGCTGTTTTGAAAGTCGACTTTTGTTTGCAAATCGAACAGCTTCCATAATACTTGCATCAGGAAGATTCCGAACTTTCAATCTCACTCGAGAAATGATTCCGTTTTGCCAACCTTCCGAATGCCGATATGTCCACTTCACTTGATCATTTAAAAAGCTCTCTGTCCAAACGGTGCCGTCTTTCCATTTCATGACTTCAAAAGATTCTACAATTTCACAAAATTCACGAGGAGCAATATTCTCTGAGACTCCAGCATTCATGACTATGCCGCCACCAACATCTCCAGGAATTCCAGCTAAAAACAGAGCGGGCTTTAATTTATATTTTAAATAGATTTTTAAAAGCTCAGATTTTGCGAGTCCAGCATCACATTCGATGACAAGGTCGTCTTTGACTACTTTTGTTTGAACGCCCGCAAACTTTTTTAAACAAACGGTCAATCCTGCTATTCCCTGATCAGAAATCAAAACATTGCTGCCACCACTCAAAACTTGAACCGGTAAAGACTTTTCCATAGCAAACTCTACAGCTGCTCGCAGCTGAGGGAAATTTTCTGGAACACAGAAAAAGTCAGCTTTTCCACCGATTTGCCAACTTGTATAATTTCTTAATGTTTCTCGCTGTCGGATTTCCATGCTTCTCTTATTTTGACCTCACATCTTTCAGAGATCAACCAAAGAGATCAGCACATCTTGTGTTCTCGATTTTAGATGATCGAAAGCAAACTTTCGCCGAGCTTCCAAGCATTTCCAGCCCCTAAGGTCACAAAGACATCCCCAGTTCTTAATTCTTTTTGTAGAGTTTGAACCGTTTGATCATTCAAGGGTAAATAATGTTTATTCTTGATCCTAATTTCGTCTAAAAGTCGGCTGGTATTTATACCTGCTAGAGCAGGTTCTCCTGCAGGGTAAATATCGGAAACATACAGCACATCACAGTCAGTAAAACAATTCAAAAAATCGTTCCAACAATCTCGGGTGCGAGTAAAGCGATGAGGTTGAAAATAAATGACAATTCTTCGCTGAGGAAACTTTTCGCGAAAAGCCTGCAATACGGCTTTGATCTCTGTTGGATGATGACCATAGTCATCGTATAAAGTGATTCCATTTTTTGAATCACCTTTAAATTGAAATCTTCGATCCGCTCCTCTGAATTTTTTCAAGGCTTGCGCCGCTTTTCCAAATCCAATCCCAGCTTGATAGGAGCAAATCATGGCGGCTGCGCCATTCAGGGCATTGTGGCGCCCAGGCAATTCCATTTCGTAGGGAATACTTTGACCGGTTGCGACTTGGTGTAAAGTGTATCGACCATTGCCACCCTGAACCACAAAATCATTTTGTTCATCAAATCCATAAAATGAAATCTTTTTTGGATACCGTTGAAACAGTCTTTTTGTCTGCGGATCGTCACCGCAGACAATCAGGTGACCATAAAATGAAACTCGCAAACCAAAATCAAAAAAGCTCTCTTTGACTCTTTCAAAATTTTTAAAATGATCCAAGTGATCTGTATCGATATTTGTAATCACTGCGATTTCAGGACTCAGCTTATGAAAACTTCCATCACTTTCATCAGCTTCAGCGACAAACCATTCTCCTGAACCAAGCTGTGCAGTGGAATCAATCATATCAAAACGACCACCCACAAACACTGTGGGGTGCATTTCATTTTCGATCATAATTGCAGACACCATACTGGTCGTCGTCGTTTTTCCGTGAGTTCCTGCAATTGCAATTCCCCGCTTAAGACGCATAATCTCCGCAAGGGCCTCTGCGCGGTGGATTGTGGGAATTCGCATTTTTTTAGCTTCGAGTAACTCTGGATTGTTTAGAGCAATGGCTGTTGAATAAACCAAGACATCGGCCCCATGAACATGCTCTGCCTCGTGAGTCGAAAAAATTTTAGCACCAAGTCGCTGAAGCCTTTCCGTATTGGAGTTTTGACTCAAATCACTTCCAGAAACCAAAGCGCCTTGGCGAATGAGGATTTCAGCGATGCCACACATTCCCACACCGCCAATGCCCACAAAATGAAATCGGGATTGAAGAACCTTCACTGCTGCTGCTCCAGTATTCTCTTCGCAGTAACATGGGCCGCATTTTTCACATGAAGACCTCGTAAAATTTGAAAATTCCGCTTCCGAGCTTCTGGATCAAGCTTCACTGCTTGTATCATCTCAGAAAGCTTCGATGTCGTTAAATTTTTCTGCTCAATCATAAAAGCTAACCCTTGCTGAACAAGACTTTCTGCATTTTTGACCTGATGATTATCAGCAGCTGTTGGCAAGGGAATAAACAAAGTTGTTTTTCCCAAGGCAGTCACTTCAGCCACTGTGCTGGCACCAGCACGGCAAATAATCATGTCAGTATTTCGGTAATAGTCCACCATAGGGTTCAAATATTCTTTCACTGTGACAAAGGGAAGGACTTTGTATTTCTCCTGGTACTCTGCAAAATCCAATTTTCCAGTTTGATGCACAACTTCAAAATCCTTTAGTTTTTCTTTTTCACTCTTCAAATATTCGAAAATAGATTTATTGATTGCACGCGCTCCCTGACTTCCACCAAAAATCAATAAATGAAACTTTGAATCCGTTGACGAAATTGTTTTTGACTGCAATTCATCACCAAGTTTTTCAATTTCTTCTCGGACTGGCAGACCGACTCGAATCACTTCTCGACTCTGAAGAAGCTTTTTTGCATCGTCAAAAACGACAAAACTCAGCGGAACAAATCGAGCGAGAATTCGATTTGTTAAACCCGGATAAGCATTGGGTTCCCATATTGCAGAAGGTGTCCTCATCAAAGCCGAAATCAAAACAAAAGGTCCGGATGGATAACCACCCACTCCTAAAACAAAATCGGGCTTAAGCTTCAAATACAATTTAAACGCTTGAATCATCGACAAGGGCAAAAGCAAAAGAGTTTTAAGCTTTTGAATGATTCCACCAGATAAGTTCAGCTTTCCCACTTTCAAAAAGTGCAAAGGAAATCCTGATTGAGGAATGATTTGCGCTTCAAAGCCGGTTTCTGTCCCAACAAAATCAATTTGAAGTCTAGAGTCAATTTTCATCAAAGCCTGGGCAATGCTTAAAGCTGGATAAACATGTCCACCAGTTCCACCTCCAGCTATAACTATTCGCTTCATGAGTTCTCCGATACCTATCGCGAAACTGAATCAAAACTCTGTTTCGAATTTAATTCAATGTTCAAAATCAATCCAAACATTAAACCCATACAGACTAATGAACTTCCCCCGTAAGATAAAAATGGAAGAGTCAGTCCCTTCGTGGGAAGCAAACCCATGACAACACCACAATTGATAAAAAAAGAAAAAACAAAAACTGTCATCAATCCAATCAGGAGCGCACGTACAAATCGATCGTCATAGCTTTGCACAATTTGAAGAGTGCGATAAACGATAAATCCAAATAAAGACAAAAGAACTAGAAAACCAAGCAAACCAAACTCCTCGCCGAAGATAGCCAAAGTAAAATCTGTGTGGGCTTCAGGGAGAAAAAAGAGTTTTCCCTGACTCTGTCCGATCCCTTTACCAAATAATCCGCCCGAGTGAAAACTCAACATAGACTGAATCACTTGGAAACCCTTTCGCTCCGCATCGGCCCATGGATCCAGAAAAGCCATCAGTCGATCTCGCCGATAAGACTGGGCCATCATCAAATAAATAAACAACGGAAGGCCGGCAAGAGCCATTGTTACAATGGCACGGATTCGCAAACCGAAACAAAACAGCAGCATAAATCCAGTGGCAATCAAGATCGCAAAGCTTCCAAAATCGGGCTGCTTATAAAGCATGACGAATGGAAAAATCAGAGCAAACAACAAAACCGAATAATGCGCTCTGGATAAAAAAGTCTCAGATCGAATAAATAAAGTTGCGAAAAACAAAGGAAAAGCTACTTTGAGCAATTCCGAAGGTTCGAATCGAAGCCCCATGGGCAATTGAATCCATCTTGCGGCACCACCAACATGAACGCCGATACCTGGGACAAAAGTTAAAATTAACAACCCCAGGGCTGCACACCACAATGTCCAACCCCATTGACGAATCAAATGCGATGGTAAATAGGCTACAAAAAACAAACAACAAATCGAAACAAAAGTAAACAAAAGTTGTCTCTTGAAAAAAAACAAACCGTCGTTATAGGTATCCACTGCAAAAATGTAACTTGAACTGTAAACTTGGACTAAACCAATGCCGTATAATGCAAAAACAACCAATAAAAGGTTACTGACAAATAAACGCTGGGGAGAATCAGTAAACAATTTATTCATCAAGCTCATCTACGCTCGGAACTGATGTCGGTGTTGGCGCCACAGTTGGCGCCACAGTTGGCGCCACGGCAGGCGCCGGTGTCGCAACAGGAGACTGCTTCACGGGAGTTGCCTTGGCCACTTTTTTCAAAACCTGACAACAATAGATCACTCCGATTTGATCCGAAGCATTTTTATAATTTGTCATAGTATAATTTTTTTCAACATCGCACTTTTTAGCGATTTGTAGATTTAATTCGATATCTAAATCCGTGTATTGATCGCCACTGATGAACTCGCAAAAAAGCCCAGTAGACACTGACACTTTTTCGCGCATTTCCTGTCGCTTTTTATAATGTGAGGAACAGGAGGTCAAAAGAACTGCAACTGCAATGAGTGTCAGGCTAAGCTTCATTTTCTTCATCCATGAGATCAGATCAGATCTGAACTCACATCATGTGAATTTTCTGACGATCTCTTTAAAATAGTTCCCTCTCTCCTCGTAACTGTCAAACATATCAAAGCTTGGACAGCCTGGAGCCAGCAAAACCACGTCGCCAATCCTAGACTTTTGGTAAGAAATCAAAACGGCCTCTTCAAAAGTCCCGATCAAGAATGTTTCGGTGAAATCACCCAAATCACGATTGATGCGCTCTTTAGCCTCACCCACCAAAATCAAACTTTTAACTTTCCTTCGAATCATATTTCGAAGTGGTTCAAAATTAATATTTGCTTCCTTACCACCCATGATCATGATGACGTTTTCATCGAAGCAATCCAAAGATCGCATCACGGCATGTACGTTTGTTGCTTTGGAATCATTAAAAAACTGAACTCCACCCACTTTACGAACGTATTCAAGGCGATGCCTTAAACCTCTAAATTCGTCGATGACTCCTTGGATGGCATCATGCTTTGCCCCATGTTCACGAGCAACCAAGATAGCTGCCATCATATTTTCAATGCTGTGCTTGCCACGCATTTTCATATCTTTAATTGAGAAAGTTTCAATTTCAGGTCCCGTGCGAACTTTGATCAAATCACCAATGTTCACCGCTCCACCAATGTTCATGATTTGCGGCTCAAGAGCTTGCTTCCTTGAAAAATAAAAAATCACTCCGCGCTGGACAGCGGGATCACGCGCCAATTCAACAACAGCATTGTCATCAGCATTTAAAATGCTAGTTGTGTTTTGATTGGTGTTTTTAAAAATTTTGCGTTTCGCGTTGACGTAGTCTTCCATGGATTTGTAACGATCCAAATGGTTCTCTGCCAGATTTGTAAAAACAATATTTTTCGGGTTAAATTCTGCAATGTGCTCAAGCATATAACTTGAAACTTCAGCGATGACGACTTCAGCTTTTTCTTCTTGCAAAAGGTACTCTGTGATAGGATTTTCGGTTGCACCACCAACCCAAGTTTTAACACCCGAGTTCTTTAAGAAAGCTTCAGCCAATCTTGCAACAGAAGTTTTTCCATTCGTTCCAGTCACTCCGATCATGGGCTCTTTCACGAACTGACTTGAGAATTCAAACTCACCAGTGATTTTAACACCCTGACTTTTCGCATACTCAAAAATTTTCAAATGCGGTGGAACTCCGGGACTTAAAACCACAACGTCTTGTTGTAAAAATGTCTTGGGTGAATGACTTCCTAACTCAAACTTTATCGGCAAGCTTTCAACATGCTCTAACCTTGAGGCCAATTCAGGTTTTGACTTGTGATCTGTGATCGTTACCTGCGCACCATGCTTCGATAAGAAACGAGCTAAAGCAACTCCTGTTCGTCCTAATCCAACGACCAAAATTCGCTTATCTTTTAGTTCCGAGACGTCTTGAAAAGTCATTACAGCTTCCTTTAATTTATCGAAGTTTAAGAGTTGCCAGACTTAGCACGGCCAACAAGATCGAGACAATCCAAAATCGCACAATGATCTTAGTTTCCGTTAGCCCAGCAAGTTCAAAATGATGATGGATGGGTGCCATTTTAAATACTCTTTTTCCTGTCAGCTTAAATGAAGCAACTTGAGCAATGACAGACAACGCTTCAACTACAAAAACTCCGCCTAAAATGACCATTAAAATTTCATTTTTAGTTAGAACTGCAAGCGTGCCTAAGAATCCCCCAAGGCTCAAGCTTCCCACGTCACCCATAAAGACTTGGGCAGGAAAAGTATTAAACCAAAGGAAAGCCAGACCACCAGCGATCATGGCACCTACAATAGGCACCAGTTCGCCGGAACCCGCCACATGGGGAATTTGCAAATAATTGGAAATCGAGGCATGCCCTGCAACGTAAGCAAAAAGCCCCAATGTAGTTGCCGAGACGATGACTGGCACAATAGCCAAGCCATCTAATCCATCGGTCAAGTTGACGGCATTTGCAGTGCCAACGATCACCGTCGATGCAAAAATGACATAAAATATTCCAAAGTCCATAGTCATGCTTTTAAAAAAAGGAACATTCACAATTGTTGAAAGACCCTGAAACTGAACAAGATACCATACGACAATTCCGGAAATAAAAAACTCACAAAACAATCTGAGTTTACCCGGCAAACCCTTCGTATTTTTTTTAGAAACCTTCAAATAATCGTCAATATATCCTATTAATCCAAATGCAACTGTTATCAACATAAGTGCTAGGCAAAGCGGATTAAAAACTTCAATCCACAAAAGACAGGGCACCAAAGCCGAAATTAAAATAATTCCGCCACCCATTGTCGGAGTTCCCGCTTTTTTCTTATGAGTTTGGGGACCATCATCTCGGATGCTTTGGCCATAATGATTTTTCAAGAGGGATTGAATATAATGAGGCCCCAACCAAACGCCGACAAAAAAAGCTGTGAAAAACGAAATAAACGTACGAAAAGTGATATAGCGAAAAACATTGAATGCAGAAATTTCAGAAGAATAGGAATAGAGCAACTGATAAAATGTCATCGTTCAAAATCCTCGCAGCAAAAGCGGTCAGATCAAAACGCTAACATAAAACTAATTTTTTTTGCAAGAGGTAGTTTTTAAGCATTTGAATTTGTTCAACTTCTTAAAACTTCAGACCGCCACCCAGATAAAATGCCGAGGTTTTATCATCAAAAAGCCGCGTATTCGAAGAATTGTTTTCTTTGAATGCCGAAGCATCATTTGTCACACCGATAGCTGCCGAGAAAACATCTGTAAACTGATAACCAAAACTTAAATCCGAAGAAAACAGATGCGGCCGATCTTCGCCATAAGAAAATCCTTCGATATAAACAAATGCTAAGCTTGTTTGAAAATTTTCAGTGACACTTAAAGAGCCGTCGAAACGATGACGGAGTTGCCACTGCTGTAACGTATTTTCCCTTGCGAGAGGATCTGCTGATTCAATTTCTTTGATTCGATGAAAGTTTCTTTGCACAGAAAAAGAATATGACAAACTCAAAGGATCCAAAATTGCGACTACGCCATTACCTAGCCGAAGACCACCCTGATACTTGTCTAAATCTCGAGATTTTTGGTAGGCAGGAAAAATAGAAACTAACATATGCCGAGTGTATATTTTTTCTGAAAAAAACCAGCCTTTATAAGATAAAGGCATCACCGCCTCCAGCACATCCGTTTTCATTTCACCATTTAAACTTTGAGACACAATGACTGAAGCACTCAAGGTCAATCGATCAGTAAACTGCCAAGATGGAGTCATGGCATAATCAACCCATTGATCCTTAAAACCCTTATCATTTTCTTTAGCAGCTGTGTAAACACTTGCTGATAATTTTAAACTAAATTGCTTTTTCTCTGCAGTTTCATCAGTGGCAATTTTGGTTTTTATTTTCACTGGAGCCGCAAAATTTGCTGTGATATTTTTTTTCAGAGCTATTTTCTGACCACTTGAACTGACCTTTGATTTTTTGCTGATTTGCTTAGCCTGCTGTGCCGAGACCAATGGGATATTCAAGAATATCACCAGGGCAGTACTGAAAAAAATTGATCTGTTTCTATTAAATTTCATCATACCCAATCCGAGGTTACAAAAAGCATTCCAAATCTAATCTTGTGATTTTCCTCAATTCCGATTTTGCAAGAGGTGACGATCTCTCTTGAGTGTGTCGAAGTTATTGACACTTTTTTTCAGCAGTTACTTGGTTCAACACTTGGTTCAATAAATGGGTCAATAACTTAGTTCAATCAAAGTACTTTATCAGAGTGCCTTCTTATTTTTATTCTCTCTATTTTTTCGAAGGCTATGAGTCCTGCTGTCACAAACCTTAAGCAAAAGTGATAAGTCTCGCACAAAAGTCAGATGAGCAGAAGTGGTTGAAGGCCATGATCTCAGTTATTTACAATGAGGCAGCTTTGTATTTTTTTATTTTTGAGATGACAACAGCAAGTCAAGACCATTTTGCATCAAAATCCAAAATGATCAAATGTGCGCCAAGCAAGGAGCTATCATCCCTGAAGACAAAAACCTAGGCCCGTCTCTCATCGAAACGAAATGAGCGGAATCAGATGCTTCACCAAATTTTAAAATATTCGAAACTCAATTCAAAAACCCAAAAAAAATTCAACTTGTGGGTAAGCTTTCAAGAAACTAAACCACATCAACCGGTATTGAGGTCAACATTGCTGCTGATTGGCTCGCAGACTTTAAATTGGATTTAGAAAAATAGTTATGGTCGCAGTATTCAACTGCATACCCACATGTTGGAATGATACAGAATACACTTTTCTCACTGTAATTTTTCTTTTTTTCTCAAAAATCTCATTTTCTTAAGATTTTATCATCAAACCAGGATCAATTATTTTCTCTGAAAGAAATTGCTCGAGTCGAGTTCCCCGCGATGCTTTCATCACGACCAGATCCTTAGCATCGATAGAATTTTCAAGTTGAGACTGAATATCTTCATTCCAACTGGGGCTGGTATAAAGTTGTTTTAATTCCGTATTTGTTTCAAGGACGCCTGCGCGAAATGCTTTTTCATTTTCACCAATAAACCAAACAGCCTTCATTTTTAAAGACCCCACGATCTTTCCAATTTCGAAATGAGCAGACTCCGAAACACTTCCAAGCTCACGCATTTGACCAAAAACACCGATCACTGATGAGTGTTGCATTTTTTCTAGGTTCAACAGCAAGGCTTTCATACTGTCGGGATTGGCATTGTAGGCATCAAACAGTAAAGTTGCACCTGACTTCAATACAAGCTTTTGGTTTCGACCCCAAGTTGTTTTACAGTTCGGCAAAGCTTCAACGATTTCTGCCGGATTCATCCCTACAGACAAACCAATACATGCTGCGGCCATCAGATTCGTCATATTTTGATAACCAAACAAAGATAGTTTAACGTGAAAGACCTGGCCTACAATGCGACCCGAGACTTCGATTTGATCAAGACTCATGCTCTTCACATTCATCTGAACATCAGCACTTGTGTTTTTTTCAGAAAAGGTAAAGAACTGACAGGTCGGTCGCTGACTCCTGTATTTTTCATACATTTTTACTGTATTGGAATCATCCAGATTGAAGATCATTTTTGCTTGTGGACTTGCAAATGTATAAATTTCTTCCTTGGCTTCTGCAATTTTTTCTATTGATCCAAAGTTTTCAATATGTGCAGTACCCACCATGGTGCAAACAACAACGTCTGGATTTGCGATATCAACCAGCAGTTCAATTTCTCGCGAATGATTCATTCCCATTTCTACAAGTACAACTTCAGTTTTTGGATCGACTTGAAGTAAATTAAACGGAACGCCCCAATGATTATTAAAACTTCCCTTATTGGAATGTGTCGTTTTTTGATGAGACACAATTGCTGCTGCAAATTCTTTTGTTGAAGTTTTTCCATTGGAGCCAGTAATGCCGACAAAAGTTCCAGAACAGGTTTGGCGATATTTTTTGGCTAAACGCTGTAAAGCAGCAGCAGTTTCATCGACTAAAATAACAGGCTGTTGGAATTGCTTCAAATCCATTTTTTCCGGTAGACGATGGATCAAAACCCCTGCTGTTTTTGCGCCCAGTGCTTGAGGCAAAAATTCATGGGCATCAAACTGATCGCCTTTCAAAGCAACAAATAATTTACCTTCCATATTCGATCGGGTATCCGATCCAATACCATCAAAATTGACTTCATCGATTTTAATGTGTTCAGGATTCAACAATTGACCTTGGGTCCAATCAAGAACATTTTTTAGTGTGAGGGAAACCATATCTATTTTCTCCATTGAAGGCTTTTGCTTACCTGCAGCCAACAGTTATCTTGCTTCAAAAAATTTTTGAACTTCTTCGACATCCGAAAAATGAAGCTTCTCTTTTCCAACTATCTGATAATTTTCATGTCCTTTGCCAGCGATCAGTACGACATCGTCCAATTGACTCTTGCTCAAAGCCTCTCGAAGAGCCGTTTTTCTATCTGTGTGAACATAGATTTTTTGATCAATCCAGACCCCATTAAACGAGGATATCTTTTGGTTTGGACCCAAGATATCACGAATGATTTTTTCAGGGTCTTCAGTTCTAGGATTATCAGATGTCACATAAACAAAATCTGACATTTGGTTTGCTTTTTCAAACATCAGGGGTCGTTTTGCTCTATCCCTGTCACCACCGCAGCCAAAAACAGTATGAATTTTTATGTTTTTCTTTTTCCCACGCACCAGTTGAATCGCTGAAAGGAGCTGAAAAAGAGCATCCGGTGTATGGGCATAATCCACAAAAACCGCTTGTTGAAATGGAAATGAAGCTCGCTGTAATCTTCCCGGAACTCCAGGAAAAGAAGCCAAACTCTGGATCATGTCTTTAATTGAAAATTTTAAACTGACTCCCACTGCCAAGGCAGCCACAGCATTGGCAATGTTATGACGACCAATCATCGGCAAACGTCCTTCAAATATTTCATCATCATAGGTCACACGAAATTGAGTCCCAGCAAAATCCGACTCAAGCACCTCATATCGTAAATCAGATGCACGTTCGCCATAGGTTATGACTTGAACTCGCTCAGCCAAACGAATCCGACGCCCATATGAGTCATCGACATTGACGATTGCCCAGGGGTTTGGCTTTAACGTTCTCAGTAAATGTTCACGAAAAAGACGCTCTTTTGCTAAAAAATAATTTTCCAAATTTTTATGATAGTCCAAATGATCTTGTGTCAAATTGGTAAAAACTGCGACATCAAATGCAATTCCATCGACTCGGTTTTGATCCAAAGCATGGGAAGACACTTCAATAGCCAGTGCCTTTGCTCCTAGCTTTTGAAATTCTGCTAAATTCTGCTGAAGCTCAAGAGGATCTGGAGTCGTCAAATGAGTTTCAAAGTGAGTTCCTTGAAAATGTCGATCAATAGTTCCAATCACAGAACACGGCATCGAGTTTTGGTTCAGAATCCATTCAATCATCAAAGTCGTTGATGTTTTTCCATTGGTTCCTGTGACACCAATACAATACAAACTTTGCGAGGGATGACCATAGAAATGAGTCGCTAAAAAACTTAAAGTGCTTTGCGTGTTTGGAACTTTTAAAACAAATCCCCGATAATCTTGTGGAACACAGTTTAAATCCTGCACGACTAAACCGAGGGCACCATTCGAAATGGCGCCTTCAAGATGATCATGCCCATCATTTTTATGACCAACAATAGCTACAAAAACAAATCCGGGTTTTATTTTTCGCGAGTCCTGGGATATACCTAGGACATAAGATTCCGCAGTAAAATGATTTTTCGCTTCTGGCCAAAGAAAGAACAACTGTTGCAACTGCATAGATATTTGTGAGGATAGCACCATGTTAAAATATTATGAATCAGGAAATTTTGACTCGAAGACAAAAGTGATTTTATTCCATGGCTTTGGTGCAGATGCCCAAGATCTGTTGCCTTTGGGTGAATTGATTGAACCAACAAAGCATTGGGTTTTTCCTGACGGTCCTTTAGAAATTCCAATTGGATTCGCTGCAACAGGCAGAGCCTGGTGGACCATTGACTTCAATCGAATGAGCACAAGTGATTACGATTTTACTCAAGAACGACCTCGTGCTCTCGAACAAAGCTTCGCAGCTGTGCAAAAATTTATTTTGTCTTTGAAAACGCCAATCTCAGATATTGTCCTTGGTGGGTTTAGCCAAGGTGGAATGATGGCTTTACATGCGTATCTCAATTTGCCAGAGAAACCAAAGGGACTTATTTTACTCTCCAGTGCTTTGATCAATAAAGCAGAACAAAAAATCAAAATTGAAACTCGTGGTGGTGGAACATTTTATTTAGCCCATGGAGTGCATGATCAAGTCTTGCCTTACAAATGCGGTCAACAACTTGAGACTTTTTTAACTCAGTCTGGAATGAAAGGAAAACTACACACCTTTCAAGGCTCCCATGAGATTCCGATGAGCGTTGTTTCTCAAGTCAAAGATTATCTCAAACAACTTACTGATAAGTAGACTGTTCTGAATCAACTTTCAAATTTGATCGATTTGCTTCTCGAAGTTCTTCTTCTTGTTGAAGAATCCTCAGAGCGGATCTAAAACTCGTCGCAGTTGCTCTATTTTCTATCTTTTCGTCATTTCCTATTTCATTTAAATCTTTTTTAATTGAAGAAGATTTTAAAGCCAAAGCTTTCGAAACTTTTTCTGGAGCCAAGCTGTCTTTACGAGCCAAATAAGAAGCTAATCTGGAAAAGACAGGAGCTGCAACTTGAGATCCATAATAAGCTTTTTTCGGATAGTCCACGACAATATAAATGACATACTTTGGATTCACTGCAGGAAAAAAACCTGCAAAACTAGAAATATAACCGCCAGGAATATAGCCTTTCGAATGAGAACTGACTTTTTGCGCAGTCCCTGTTTTACCGCCCACATCAAACCCGTCGATCTGCGCAAGCACTCCGGTTTTTCCTAACTGAGTTGCCCCGATCAACATGTGTCGCATCACTGCTGATTGTTCTGGCGTCAAAACACGCCGAGACCCATCTTCCTTGTCACCTTTCTGTCTTTCAATCAAATAAGGTTTATTTAAAATTCCCCCATTCACAATAGCAGCATAGGCATTTGCCACTTGGAGCGGGGATGCGGTCATTCCATGACCAAAGGAATTATTACTTAAAAGATGATCACCCCAAGGCAGGCTATGCAAAATCCCTTTGCTTTCCCCAGGAAAATCAATCTTTGTCCTTTGCCCAAATCCAAATTCGGCATAACCTTCGCGAACTTTGGCTTCTCCTAATTCAAATGCAATTTTTGTAGTTCCAATATTTGATGACAAAGCCAAAATTTCAGCCACTGAAAGATATTTAAAATCATGTTTTTCATCAGCTTCACGAATGGTTCTCTTACCAATTTTCATCACACCATTTTCGCAAAAATATTTTTTTTCTGGATCAAGGGTTCCTTCTTTTAAACCCTTTGCAATGACAAATGTTTTCATCACAGAGCCCGGCTCGAAGGAGTCTGTCACATTCCGATTTCTCATGAATTCTGGTTTTGCATTTGATTTTGAATTCGGGTCAAAAGTAGGAAAGGATCCCATAGCTCGAATCGCTGAAGTCTCAGCATCTAACACGATTGCTGTTGCACTTTCAGCTTGAAAATTTTGCACGACTTGAGACAATTCAGATTCTACAGCAAATTGAATTTCAGAATCTACAGTCAACGTCAAGTGCTGACCTTCAGGGGGTTCTGTAAATAAAAATGATTCAGAAGCAATGGGTCGACCTCGAGCATCTCGCTTGATGCGAATATTTTTCTCATCTCCGCGCAATGTTCCATCATGACTCAACTCAAGACCCGCAATTCCTTTGTCTTCCGAATTCACAAAACCCAAAGTCTGTGACAGCAGTGTTTCATTTGGATAAATTCTCTTCCATTCTTCGACAAATCCAACTCCGTAAATAGCCATTTTTTTAATCTGCGAAGCTGAGTCTTCGCTGATCCTTCGCTGCAGCCAAACAAATCGCTTGTCTTGATCTTTTAATTTATTTTGGATCACTTCCTTGCTTAGGCCGAGGACTTGAGAAAGTTGTTTTGCTACTTTTTGTCGGTTTTTAATGATCTTCGGATCAGCAAAAACGGATTGAACGGGAATCGATACTGCAAGTTCTCGACCGTTTCGGTCGTAAACGACACCGCGTCTAGGCGCAATTTGGATGGTTGACTGAAATTGTCTTTCTTTCAGCTGAGTCAATTTTCCCAACTCTGTTGGTAAGGTTCCTGTCAAGGCATTTTCTTGGAGGTACAAACC